>NZ_JBBKBV010000047.1:0-25530 GCF_037892815.1 Oceanobacillus sp. HCA-5259
TTCTATTAATATGAAAAAAACTTAGCACATTATAGCAGGGAAGTCTATTTTTAATCTGGAGGAATTTGAACAATTAGCAAGTGTTTTAGATGGAACAATGTGGAGCTTTACAGTATATCTCCCTGGATACTAATGGACTGAAGCAGTGTGCATTAAGCTTCGAAACCATCGGGGAGGCCCGATTATGAAACATGAAGCTGAAAGCCTTTTTTTACCATATATTGAGGAAATGCTTGATTTCAAAGTAAGTCTAGGCTATCAAAGACACACGTATGAAGGTTTTCTTCGTGATTTTAGTAGATTCTGCGGGGAAAATTATCCGAAGGATGACAGACTGACCATGGAACTTGCCTATGCATGGGCGGTGAGACGATCTACTGAAAGTCATTCAGGATTCCGGAGAAGGCTTACCCCCCTAAGAGAATTCGGAAAGTATCTGAATGCGATTGGTATCGAGAGTTATGTTATACCTTCTAATTTTTCAGGAGGAAGTTCTTCCTTTACACCATATATATTTACAGATGAAGAGCTTATAGCTATTTTCACTGAAGCTGACCGCCTAAAGAGAAATAAAAACACACCAAATCGGCATATAATTGTCCCTGCGTTATTAAGAATGATTTATTTCTGTGGTCTCCGTCCGAATGAAGGACGTGAAATCAAGAAATCAGACGTGGATTTGGATAATGGCACCCTCTTTATTCGTAAGAATAAAACGCATAGAGAACGAATTGTACCAATGTCAGATGACTTAAGAAATTTCTGCATAAATTATAATGAAAACCTTAAAATATTTTCACCCAAAAGCGAATACTTTTTTCCAAACCCAGACGGCAACCCGTATTCGGCTAAATGGCTCACTAGACAATTTCTTTCGATATGGGAACGTGTTCAACCTGCGCAAGGTTCTAGAAGAGTGCGCGTATACGATCTCCGTCACAGATTCGCTTCCGCGGTAATGATGAATTGGCTAAACGAGGGCGTAGACTTATATGCAAAGCTTCCATACCTAAGCACATATATGGGGCATGCCAGATTTTCCGATACCGCCTATTACATCCATCTTCTTCCCACGAACCTGACTCGTTCCAAGGCGGTTGATTGGGATTCATTTTCCGTACTGATACCAGAGGTGTCGCCATGGTGAAATCGGAAAGCTTGAAGTTTTACCAGATGGTACGGGATTTCCTCACAGTCTATTTGCCAAAACAAAAGGCAAGCAGTGCGAATACAATTAAGGCTTACAGAGAGTCGTTGAATCTCCTTCTAGAATATCTAAAAGAGGAAGAAAACCTTCAGTTGATGGATATTTCTTTTGATAAGATATCTAGAAAAACAGTGGAAGGCTATCTTCATTGGCTAGAAGAAACTCGCAAATGTAGTGTACCGACTAGAAATCACAGGCTTTCTAGTATACGTTCTTTTTATAAATATGTGGGAAATAGGGACCTGTCGGTCATGGCCTATACTCTTGAATTTGAAAAGATACCTATCAAAAAGGCGGAGAAAACCCAACAATTGAAATTCTTTGAAGAAGATGCATTACAGGAAATTCTTGCACAACCAGATACATCTACTAGAAAAGGGATACGGGATTTATTTTTCATGATATTGATGTACGACACTGCCGGCAGAAATCAAGAAGTACTTAACTTAAAAGTCAGCGACATTCGTTTGTCTACAAAGGAACCATATGTAGTATTAACGGGAAAAGGAAACAAAATAAGGATTGTACCACTTATGCAGAGAACCATTGATCACTTTAATAATTACATTAAAATTTTCCATGACGGAAAGTCTACAGACGAATTTTTATTCTACGTTAAACAAAAAGGGAAAAGACAGCCAATGTCAGCTGATAATGTCGCTAAATTTATGAAACAATATGGAAAAGCAGCGAAAGAACAATGCAATAAAGTACCTGAAGGTCTTCATCCACATATGTTTCGTCATTCCAGGGCAATGCATCTTTACCGTGGTGGTATGCCGCTAGCACTCTTATCCGAATGGTTGGGACATGCACAGTTGGAAACAACCAAGATTTATGCATATGCGGATACACAAATGAAACGGGAGGCTATAGAAAAAGCAACAAGCAGCCTAAACCCACTATCACAGAATCGGAAAGTTACTTCATGGCAGAATGATGACGAATTAATTAAACGTCTTTATGGTTTATTATAGAAATAATTATTCCGACTTTTAAGCTATGAGCCATCAAAAATATAATAATGACCTTGTGGTTTCGATGCCCAACTTATAAAAGTCGGAATAATCCAGAGGTCGGGATAAGTGGTGTTATCCTGACTTCTGGATAACACCACCGGACGTGAACCTCTCAGCTCATCCGGCTCCCGTTATTCAGCCACAGGCTTAATACCTAATTCCCAGTGCTTAAAGAGTCTGGGATTTTGCTTTGCAATTCTACCTATAAAATGTTCTGCCCTTTTCTTATGCTTGGCTAATTTCTTATACTTTCTTCCTTGCCCACATAATTAAAGCTTTATTAACGTGCCTTAAGGCAGAATACATTTCAGATTTGTAGAATTTCCCATAGTAATTAATCCACCCTTGAATTACGGGATTAAACATATTTGAAAGGTCTTTGATATCTTTTTCTGCTTTCAATTGCAGTTTCCAGCTTCTTACTTTTTGCCGTATTGACTTCTTCGATTTATTGCTAATGGCAGGAGTGAAATTGACAAAATATTTGCCCCACCTGTTCTTTGACAGTCGAGGCCTGAATGTATAACCTAGAAAATCAAATGAGATATTTTCATGCTCTTCTTGTACCCCCGGCTTTCTTCGGGATTTCCACGGCTTTAACCGATGGTGGAAAGTAACTTCCAGATGACATTCGATTCCATATTTTATACAGATTATCCTTAAGGTTTTCCTCAAATTCGTCAAGGGACTGTTCATCAATTCCCGCTGAGCCTTTGTTTGCTTTCACTTTTAAATATGCTTCGTATACTATGTTCTTAGATATTGCATATGGTTTTGTTTTACTCATAAGTTCCTCCCATTTGATGGTTGACTTGTTTATAAAACTGAATAACATAACCCCTTTGCTCCGCCTCCGTTAGGAGGTTTCATTGCTACTACGAGTTATTCCGCCCCTATACATGGCATTGGTACTCTGATTCTTGTGGGGTATCCACTTGAATTTCTCCCTTGGCATCCATGTCGTAGGTTCCCACGTTCCACACAAAAGCCTGTATTAAGTTCACGCCGCCTTTATACCGGTCACCGAACGGACAGTAAGCAGGTTTCTTCCGAACTTATCCCGAGTTAACGACTCCCCCTCGGTTTTGATGACATCCCTACGCTTTCGATACTTCTTCAGCGGTTCACTGGTTTTCGTCTCCTTAATACGTACCTGACAAGGTCTAGCCCTGCCTTTTCTCTAACGCTCAATACCATAGCTTTTGACTACAGCACCTTAGAGTGGTTTGCAATCTCTACCTGTATAGCGATTACGAGAGGCCTACTCTCATCTTTTGTGCAGCAGGCTTTGTTGCTTACGCACCAAGCCTTCGTGGCACACAATCATCGGCATATCTGACAATGTAACATTCTTTTAGCTTAGATTTTTTAAGTGCCTGTGCTTTACTTCCAGAATGTTTATAGTCATGTTGGGTCTGAAAAGTTTCCCATTGATTACTGACCCACCAATCGAGTTCATTTAGAACAATATTCGATAAAAGTGGGGAGAGAATGCCACCTTGCGGTGTTCCTTTTGTTGGTACACCTTCTCCAACAATCTCTGCTTTTAATAGTCTGGATATAATAGAAAGTAATGCTTTATCTTTTATTCCAAGTGACCAAATTTGCTTAAGTAATTTACTATGGTGAACGTTATCAAAAAATCCCTTTATGTCTACATCAATGCAATGATAAAGCCTTGCCATATTTATAAGCGATTCAAATCTCGCTTTTGCATGGTGTGTGCTTCTATTTGGTCTGAATCCGTAGCTATGTTTATGAAATTTCGCCTCGCAAATTGGTTCCAATATCTGTAAGATACATTGTTGGACAATTCTATCCCATATAGTCGGGATACCCAATGGTCTTACTTTTCCATTTGCTTTCGGAATAAAAACACGTCTAACACTATCTGGTTCATATGTTTTAAACATATTTCGGATGTGTTCAATAACTTCCTCAACTGACAAGTGTTTAATATCATCGATTGTTAACTTATTTGTTCCAGCTGTTTTACTCCCAGTATTTCTTTTGATGTTTCGATAAGCAAGACGTATATTTTCATTAGAACTAATTAAGTTCATTAAATCATAGAAATTTTGACCATTAACACTTTGAGTATATAGGTTATCAAAACAATGTTGCATATTATAGTACTCGCTATGTCTCAGTTTCTTCCGTTTCAACAAGTCGGTGACTCCCTTAGGAGTTGAACCTCTATTAGTCTCACAAGAACCTTGTTAACCGATAAAGAACTGCCATACATGGTTGAATGATTCTTCATTAGTCTAGTGGCTATCCCTCCATGTTGATTAGACATTTCATTGGTACTGTGCCACCACTTTCACTGAAACAAAGTTGAGTTATACAATAGCTATTTTCACTATTGCTTTCCTTAACACCGTTTCAAGGGAAGTAAGTCCTCCACGTTATCAGCTTACAACGTTGAATTATATCTATTATAGAATGAACTTAGGTGCTTCCTGTAAGCCTGTTAGCCGTTCATATGCCTATAACATATCATGGACTTTCATAATTGCTAATCTTACTCGACCACTGCTAACCTCACATTTAAGTGATATACACATTTCTACGTATTGCCAGTTTAGACCCGTACCTTCGGAAGTTTGTCAGCGTAACCCTTTATGGTAGGTTTATTTGCATTCTCACCATATTCAATCAACTCAAGCATCATGATTTACACCACCCCATCGGGTAGGCTTTCGTCAGCTAAATAGCACTGTTACGGTAAATTCTCACGCCTTTTTACCGAGCTTTTAACACTGTCATTCTTACTAACCCAAGTGCTAATCGACTAAGAGAGAACCCTTCCGAGCGTTACCTCTTCATTTGATTCTTCGATATAATCCTTCAATCCCACAAGGGATTGCCTAGTCTTTACTGAAGTGATGTGACCACCCTCCATTTAAACTAGGAACATTTCGCACAACAATCTGGCCCGATTGTTGCTTTGTCACAATTCAGCTAATCAATGTAATTGTATCAAAATTCATTTCAAAGCTACACCTTTTCTTTAAATTATTTGTATGCTACTCGTATGTTACGTGTATGCTACGTGTGAATTTTTCTACCAATTTAAACGTCCCCATATACAGTAAAATCCCCCAACCATAAATGGTTGAGGGATTTGCAAGTGTTGATTTATTAACGTTTTGAGAACTGTGGTGCACGACGTGCGCCTTTAAGTCCATACTTCTTACGCTCTTTCATTCTAGGGTCACGAGTCAAGTAACCTTCACGTTTTAATGAAGCACGATATTCTGGATCGGCTTGTAATAGCGCACGAGAAATTCCATGACGAATTGCACCAGCTTGACCAGTGAATCCACCACCGTGAACATTAACTAGAATGTCATATGTTCCTTCTGTTTCTGTTGCAACTAATGGCTGGTTTAGAATAAGAAGCTGTGTTTCATATGGGAAATATTCTCTTGCTTCACGACCATTGATTGTGATATTACCTGAACCTGGTACTAAACGTACACGTGCAGTTGATTTTTTACGACGTCCTGTGCCGTAGTATTGTACTTGTGCCAATGAATTTACCTCCTTTGATTACCCACGAAGCTCGTATACTTCTGGTTTTTGTGCTTGATATTTATGCTCTGGACCTGCAACAACATGTAATTTTTTACCCATTTTGCTTCCTAATGGACCTTTTGGCAGCATACCTTTTACTGCAAGCTCGATCATACGTTCAGGGTGCTTAGCACGTAAATCTGCTGCGTTACGCTCTTTCAGTCCACCTGGATGATTAGAATGACGGTAATACATTTTGTCGTTCTCTTTGTTCCCAGTTAATTCGATTTTCTCTGCATTGATGACGATGACATAGTCTCCTGTATCTGCATGCGGAGTATAAGTTGGTTTATGCTTTCCACGAAGGATAGTAGCAACTTCACTCGCAAGACGACCTAGACGTTTGCCTTCTGCATCAACAACAAGCCATTTGCGTTCAATGTTCGCTTCATTTGCCATGAATGTTGTGCGCATGATAGATTTCCCTCCATATATATAAAATCCGTTTCATATTTTGTATTTTAAGTTTCTTAAAACATAATTAGATTCCGGGGCTAATCATGGTTTAGAAATAAAATGCCATAAATCATAATATAACATAATGGGTAGGTTTGTCAAGGTTTCTCTTGATTTTTCTATAAAAGAAACCTCATTCAGCAGAAGTTTTACGAACGATTGCATCGGGATAAACTACCCGCATTAAATATAAACCTTCTGGACCGATTGTTTTGCCTATTTTACTGCGGTCTTTTGCCGCGATTAAACCTGGTATTTCCTCTGGTTCCCATTTTCCTTGACCAACATCGAGAAGGAAGCCGGCAATTATACGAACCATATTATACAGGAAACCATCCCCATGAAATATGAAGCGAAGACCAGACTCCTTCGTTTCACAGCTTACAGTATATAGCGTACGAACTTTGTTTCCTTTGACACTTGTTTTCACCGAAGAAAATGTAGTAAAATCATGCGTTCCCTCGAAATAGGTGCATGCTTCCTTGATTTTGTCGACGTCGAGTGCGTGCGGAAAATGATAGGTATAATTCCGGCTAAATACGTCCCGTTCTGGCGCCGTTCGCACGAAGTAATGATATTCCTTAGCTATAGCGTCAAAACGCGCGTGGAAGGCATCTGTGACGATTTCCACCTTCGTTATATAAATGTCTTCCGGGAGCAGTGCGTTTAAGGCTTTTTTCCAATTTTCCACAGGCAACTGAAGCGGGGAATCAAAATGGATGACTTGCCCTTTCGCATGAACACCAGTATCCGTACGACCTGAACCATGGATGCGAATGGTTTGTCCCTTATGCATTTTCTGTAAGCTTTTCTCCAGTTCACCTGCCACCGTTCGCTTATCCGGCTGGATTTGAAAGCCAAAGAATCCCGAGCCATCATAGGCTAGCGTGCATTTTATTCGTCTCATCTTGCAACCCTCACCCATACATTCTTGTTACAAATAGAGTAGCTACCACGAGGATAAAGACGATATAACCCATTATATCGAACTTTGTAACTTTTAATTCTCTTAATTTCGTTCGATTATCCCCACCCTGGTAGCCCCGGGCTTCCATTGCCATTGCCAGCTCCTCAGCCCGTTTAAATGCACTGATGAACAAGGGCACAAGTAACGGGACAATTGCTTTCACCCGCTCTTTTAACGGTCCCGTGCGGAAGTCAACCCCACGAGAGGCTTGCGCTTTTGATATTTTATCCGTTTCCTGCATCAGTGTCGGAATGAAGCGTAAAGAAATCGACATCATCAACGCGAGTTCATGCACAGGGAATTTAAATCGCTTCAATGGATGTAACATATCCTCAATTCCGTCCGTAATCTCAATCGGCGTCGTCGTTAATGTTAATAAAGAAGTAACAAGGATCAAGAGAAAGAAACGGATTGAGATAGCGAACCCTTGAATAATTCCTCCCGAATAAAACTTGAAAATCCCCAATTCAAAAACGACTGTCCCCTCTTTCGTGACAAACAGATGGAGAATAAAGGTGAAAACGATCAGAAACCAAACAGGCATTAGACCTTTCATAATAAAACGAATTGGTACCTTACTCGTAAACATCGCAGTTAAAGCAAATACAATTAAAATCCCATAGCTCGGCACATTATTTGCAAAAAAGACGATAAAGACAAAGAAAAAGATAATTGTTATTTTCGTTCGGGGATCTAAACGGTGAATGAGTGAATTCCCTGGAACATATTGACCGATGATTAAGGAGTTACTCATGAAAATCCACTCCTTTTACAACTTGCTGGATCTCTTCTGCAAGTTCTTTCATCGACTGATTATGGAATGGAATCGGTTTGCCGATTTTTTTCTCGAACTTAATCAGGAACTCCACGACTTCCGGAACATCCAGCTGAACACTCTGGAGTGCTTCCTTTTGACTAAACACGTCAACGGGGGTTCCTTCCATAAACTTCTTTCCCTTGTTTAAAATCAGGATATGATCCGCATACTTCAAGGCATCCTCCATACTGTGAGTGACGAGAATCGTTGTCAGGCCTTCCTGCTTATGCAATTCATAAAACATGTCCATAATTTCTTTCTGCCCTCGGGGATCAAGGCCTGCAGTCGGTTCATCAAGCACGAGCACTTCCGGCTGAATTGCCAATACGCCAGCTATTGCAACTCGTCGTTTCTGCCCCCCACTCAAATCGAAGGGGGAGCGTTCCAGCAGCTCTTCCGGTAGATGCACCTGGCGGATAACTTGCCTCGTCCGTTTCTCAATTTCTTCTTGCTGGACGCCAAAGTTTTCCGGTCCAAAAGCAATATCCTTTGCGACGGTCTCTTCAAATAGCTGGTGTTCCGGGTACTGGAACACCACTCCGACCCGACTCCGCAGTTCTTTCATGTTTTTCGGTTTTTCCTCGTTGGTCAGCTTGAAATCACCGATGTGCACTTCCCCTTCACTTGGGGCAGATAGTCCATTCAGATGCTGGATTAAGGTCGACTTACCTGAACCCGTATGGCCAATAATTGCTACAAATGAGCCAGATGGAATATGGAATGACAAGTCATCGACCGCTTTATGCTCAAAGGGTGAATTACGTTGATAGATATATGTCACGTTCTTGAATGTAATGTCCATAGTTCCTCCAGTAGTTCCTCTTGATTTAATGGTTCTTTCGTAAGTTTTACATCGACTTGTTTTAATTCCTCTGCCAATATGGCGACAAATGGGACATCAAGCCCGATTTCTCTCAGCTCTTTACGCTTTGAAAAAATCTCTCTCGGCGTCGCTTCTGCCCATATCTCACCCTGATTCATGACAATAACCCGTTCCGCCTGGACAACTTCTGCAAGATCATGGGTAATCGTAATAAGCGAGAGTCCGCGTTGTTCACTCAACCCCGAAACAGTATCCATGATTTCTTTTCTTCCTTTTGGATCAAGCATGGCCGTCGCCTCATCTAAGATCAGCACTTTAGGTGAAATCGCCAATACACTCGCAATGGCGATCCGTTGTTTCTGGCCACCAGAAAGTCGATGCGGTTCCGTAAGACGATAATCCGACATCCGAACAGCTTGAAGTGTTTCTTCAATTCTTTTAATCATCTCTTCCCGAGGAATACCCCGGTTTTCCATTCCGAACGCTACATCATCCTGTACCGTTGCACCAACAAACTGGTTATCCGGATTTTGGAATACCATCCCAATTTCCCGCCTGATATCCCAAATCGTTTCTTCATTCACGGTAATACCATTTATTAAAATCTCCCCTTGTTGGGGAAATAGTAGGCCATTCACTAGTTTTGCGATAGTTGATTTACCTGAACCATTATGTCCGATAATCGCAACAAATTCATTTTCATAAATTGTAAAAGATAAATTTTTCAAAACCCAAGGCGAGTTCTCCTCATAGCGAAACGACACATTCCGAAACTCAATCAATGCCTTCCTCATCTTATCAGCCTCCTCCGCTCCAAATGCGGACCTTTCTATTCTATGTATTAGTATATCTCAATCTAGACGGAGAATCAGTATCTAAATCCCCTGTCAAAGATTTTCACGAAGAAAGGTACTCCACTCTTCTCTGCTAATTGTAATCCCGTTTTAAATTTATTATAAGGATAATAGTTCGCATCTATTTCAAGCAATCCTATCAGCTACCCAAACAGAAGAAACAGAAGCTATTGGGCACTGAGAAGATCTATCAACAACGAAGACACATAAAATAACAGCCATTAGGGAGTTGAAAAGCCTCATCAACGACCGATACTCCAAAAACAGAATCCAGTCGGTCGTTGAGGAGCGTCCTCAACACCCTACCAACATGATACAAGCTTCATACGGGTATTGATAACAAACCCTATCTTCAACAAAACAACTCAACTTTCGCAGTCTGAAACAGCTATGAATAGCTTAATGAAAAAACAAAAAACCGTTGGATGCTTTCATTCAGCGTTAGTGCAACTTTCTTCTGGAGGTCCGCAGTCCAGACACCTCTCGCTTTCCGCGGACGGCCAGTGAGCCTCCTCGGGCTAATGCCCTGCGGGGTCTCACCAGGCCTATCGACGAACAGGATGTTCTAATGCCGGCATTGGTCACAGGACGTGACCGTACTTAGCCGGCCTCCCGCAGGAGTCTCGAGGTGTCTGGACCACTCCCAGGAAAGGCCTGATCCGGAGCACTGTTTATTATGCTAGGAATAGAACACTCATCATGATGGGATAGTATCTCCAAAAATAATAACACTCTCTACCAGTTCAGTTGCCCAGAAGACGGTGACTCCTACGGGAATAGCACGAGTCCGAAGACCCCGCAGGAAGTGCTTTTCTTCCGAGGAGGCTGAGGCCGTGCCCGTGGAAAGCATCCGTTCTCTGGGCAACTGAACGGCAATCAGGACGCTATAAAAGGAAACGAGCAAAACACTTACGCTGAATGAAAACGTCACAGACTTCATTGACTGGGAATTCTTGATGAAGTTGAGTATAAAACAAAAAAGGGCTTGGATTCACCTCTGTGGAGAGATATCGTCCTGCCCTTGCCGTTTTTTGATTAAACTAATTCAATGATTGCCATGGGCGCTCCATCACCTTGGCGCTCACCTAGTTTAAGTACGCGCGTATAGCCGCCTTGTCTGTCTTCATAACGTTTTGCAACATCATCGAAAAGCTTTTGAATTACTGAGTTGTCTTCTGCAGTTTCTTTATTGTAAAGAAAAGCTGCTGCCTGGCGACGTGCATGAAGATCGCCACGTTTTCCGAGTGTAATCATTTTATCCACTACAGATCTAAGCTCTTTCGCTTTTGCTTCTGTTACTTCCAGGCGTTCATGAATAATTAAATCAGATGCAAGGTTACGAAGTAGTGCCATACGATGATCTGTGGTACGTCCTAACTTTCTAGTCATGGACTATCCCTCCTTTTTCCAAAATCTCAAGGTGACTGCTTTAATCGTCATTTCGTAAACCTAAACTAAGATCAGCAAGCTTTTGTTTTACTTCATCTAATGATTTACGACCTAAGTTACGTACTTTCATCATGTCCTCTTCAGTCTTCGTTGTTAGTTCCTGAACAGTATTGATCCCAGCACGCTTCAAGCAGTTATATGATCTTACAGAAAGATCAAGTTCTTCAATCGTCATTTCCATTACTTTTTCTTTTTGGTCTTCTTCTTTTTCAACCATGATTTCGACATTCTGAGCTTCATCTGTCAGTCCGATAAAGATGTTCAGATGTTCAGAAATAATCTTTGCACCTAAAGAAATAGCTTCTTCCGGGCGGATACTTCCGTCTGTTGAAACTTCGAATGTTAATTTATCAAAGTCTACAACTTGCCCAACACGTGTATTTTCCACTTGGTAGGTTACACGTTCTACTGGTGTGAAAATCGAATCTACCGGAATGACTCCAATTGGTTGTTCTTCATGTTTATTTTCCTCAGCCGGGCGATAGCCGCGACCGCGTTCAGCAGTCATCTTCATATACAAGCGACCTTTACCGTTAACCGTTGCAATGTGAAGATCTGGATTCATTACTTCGACATCACTGTCATAAGTTAAATCTGCAGCAGTCACATTAGCTTTACCCTGGATATCTAATTCTAATGTTTTTGGTTCATCAGAGTAGATTTTAAGTGCGAGCTTTTTTAAATTCAAAATGATCGTTGTTACATCCTCAACCACGCCATCAACCGTGGAAAATTCATGCAATGCTCCGTCAATCTGAACTGAAGTAATAGCAGCACCCGGAAGTGAGGACAGCAAAATACGACGCAAGGAGTTTCCAAGAGTGGCACCATATCCACGCTCAAGAGGTTCAACTACGAATTTTCCAAATGTAGCATCATCACTAATTTCAACCGTTTCAATCTTTGGTTTCTCAATTTCAATCATTCAATAAAACCCTCCTTAAAAACGTCAAAACCCCGGCTAGACACAGATCGTCTAACCGAAATTCCTCAAGTAGGCAGCCCGTGCAATCTTGCACTACCTGTCTTTCCTTTGTACATACCTATCTATCGTTAATAAAACGTGCAGAGTATAATTTTACCATTATAACCCAGTATAGACAGGGTGACAAAATCTATACGATGTTATCCAAAAAGCTAACGAATCAGCCCTTAAATAACCGAACTACAGTGAATTATACACGACGACGTTTTGGTGGGCGACAACCATTATGAGGAACCGGTGTTACGTCAACAATTGCCGTTACTTCTAGGCCTGCTGCCTGAAGGGAACGAATTGCTGCTTCACGTCCTGCTCCTGGTCCTTTAACGGTTACTTCGAGACTTTTCATACCATTTTCAACTGCTGTTTTAGCTGCAGTTTCAGCTGCCATTTGAGCTGCAAAAGGAGTAGATTTACGTGAACCTTTGAAACCTAGTGCACCTGCAGAGCTCCAAGATACAGCATTTCCTTTTTCATCAGTAATCGTTACAATTGTGTTGTTAAATGTAGAACGGATATGTGCAATACCAGTTTCTACTTGTTTTCTGACACGGCGTTTGCGTGTGTTTGTATTACGAGCCATCTAAAATGTGCCTCCTTTCAATTATTACTGTTTCTTGTTAGCCATTGTTTTACGTGGGCCTTTACGCGTACGAGAGTTGTTCTTTGTCTTTTGTCCACGAACCGGTAAACCGCGACGGTGACGTACACCTCTGTAAGATCCAATTTCAATCAGACGCTTAATGTTGAGGGATACTTCACGACGTAGGTCCCCTTCAATCGTAACAGACTCTACAGCTCGTCGAATACGTCCGAGTTCGTCTTCTGTTAGATCGCGTACACGAGTATCTTCAGAAACGTTTGCCTCTTTAAGGATTTGTTTTGCAGTCGTTTTACCAATTCCAAAGATGTACGTTAATGAAATAACGACTCGTTTATCACGTGGAATATCAATACCTGAAATACGTGCCAAGATCATGCACCTCCTATATTAACCTTGTTTTTGTTTGTGTTTTGGATTTTCGCAAATCACCATTACTTTACCTTTTCGCTTAATTACTTTACATTTTTCGCAAATTGGTTTTACAGATGCTCTTACTTTCATCCTTATTACCTCCTTTAAGATCGGAGCATTATTTATAACGGTACGTAATTCGACCTCTTGTTAAATCATACGGAGAAAGTTCAACTGTAACCTTGTCACCTGGTAAAATTCGGATATAGTGCATACGAATCTTTCCAGATACATGCGCTAAAACAGTATGACCGTTTTCGAGTTCGACATGAAACATTGCGTTCGGCAGTGTTTCCGTTACAGTACCTTCTACTTCAATAACATCATCTTTTGCCATTTGTTTGATCTCCTTCCTTTAAATCAGTCACAAGCCCAAGTACTCGTCAGGATGGTAAATCGCAATTTCCCAATTGTGACATGATCAGTTTCTAGAAGGCTATTGGGATATGTGGAGAAAAGCTGTCGAGCCCTAGTAATAATTAGTTACCTCAAGCTGCATCTGCTTCGATTTACTCCATCCGCTAATATTAATGTACCTTTTTAACCCGCAGTTTCCGGGATCTGTGTACGTTACGTTTTAAGCTTTCAGATGAGCTTTTAAAGTTATAGCTATCTGTAAGTTACTACGCCCTTCATTATAACGTCAGAAGGCCAGAATTGCACCTAATCCGGTCATCCTCTGTTACGCTTTGTTATCCAGTATTTCCTGAACTTCCTGGAAAACAATCTCAATGTCTTGATCTCCATTTACTCGAGCAAGATAGCCTTTATTCTCATAGAAATCGAGTAATGGTTGCATTTGTTCGAGGTTTACAGCTAAGCGATTCTTCACCGTTTCTGGTTTGTCATCATCACGCTGGATTAATGCTGAACCATCTTTATCACAAATCCCTTCCTCTTTCGGAGGATTGAATTTCACATGATAAGCTGTTCCACAAGTTGGACAAATCCGCCTGCCAGATAAACGCTCCACTAAGTTTTCTGCTGGAACATCTACGTGTAACACGAAATCAATGGTTTCATTTAATTCGGAGAGAATCTTTTCCAAGCTTTCCGCCTGAGCAATCGTTCTTGGAAATCCATCCAGAAGAAAGCCGTCTTTACAGTCGTCTTTCATTAGACGTTCTCTCACGATTCCAGTCGTTACTTCATCTGGAACAAGTGCTCCTTGATCCATATATTCTTTAGCTTTTTTTCCCAGGTCTGTACCTTCTTTAATTGCTGCTCGGAACATATCCCCTGTAGAAATATGAGGGATGTTATATTTTTCATTTATTTTCTCTGCCTGAGTACCTTTACCAGCACCAGGTAGACCCATTAAAATCAAATTCAATCGTTTCCCCTCGCTTCTTCAATGTCGGCAGGAAATTACTTGATAAAACCTTTGTAGTGACGTTTCACTAGCTGGCCTTCAAGTTGCTTCATAGTTGTTAATGCAACCCCTACAACAATTAGTAAGCTTGTTCCGCCGATTTGTACGGATTGTGGTAAGTTCGCAAGACTTCCTAATATAATAGGCAGTATGGAAACAGCAGCCAAGAAAAGCGCTCCTACAAATGTTAGGCGTTTCAATACGCGTGATAAATAGTTTTCCGTGTTGTGTCCTGGACGGATACCCGGAATATACCCACCTTGTTTCTGCAGATTCTCTGCCATTTGTTCCGGATTCACCTGAACAAATGTATAGAAATAGGTGAATGCGATAATTAACGCTGTATAGATAACCATTCCGATCGGTTGTGTATAATCAAAGATCATCATAATCGTATCTGCAAAAGAATTTCCCTCATAAAAACCAGCGATTGTCGTTGGAGCTACCATGAAAGCAACTGCAAAGATGACCGGAATTACCCCGGCAGCATTTACTTTAATCGGTAGATGAGTGGATTGCCCTCCAACCGGTGAACGGTTAACGAGGCGTTTTGCGTATTGTACTGGAATTTTTCTCAGTGCCTGGTTGACGTAGATTACACCAACAGTTACTGCGATAATAACAAGTACAATAATGGCTACGATAATAATGTTGATGAATAGTTCATCCCCGGCATTTACGAAATACTGGCTGAATAGTTGATTAACTCCATTTGGTACAGCAGCAACAATTCCTGCAAAGATGATAATGGAAATTCCATTCCCTACTCCATGAGCAGTAATTTGTTCACCTAACCACATAAGGAAGGCTGTTCCTGCTGTTAATGTCACAGCTATTATCAAGAATTTCCCAAAGCCCGGATCTTGGATTAGTAAGCCGCCTGCCATTGCATTAAACCCAATTGACATGACTATTCCTTGAATAAACGCAAGCCCAATTGTACCATAGCGCGTGACTTGAGCAATTTTCTTACGGCCCATTTCTCCTTGTTTCTTCCACTCTGTAAATTTCGGGACAACATCCATTTGCAAAAGCTGCATTATGATGGATGCCGTGATATAAGGCATAATCCCCATAGCGAATATGGAGAAGTTCTGTAATGCCCCTCCACCGAACGTATTAAGAAATCCGAATACGTTTTGTTGCTCTGTCATAAAACCAAGTGCTGTCCTATCTGTGAATGGTACAGGAATAAATGTGCCAAGACGGAAAATAACAAGCATGGCTAGCGTGAATAGTATTTTCCGTCTAATGTCAGCGACACGCCAGAAATTGGAGATTGTGCGAAACATTAGATCACCTCAGTTTTACCGCCCGCAGCCTCAATCGCTTCTTTTGCAGCTTGAGAAAACTTATGAGCTTTTACTGTGAGCTTCTTATCAATCGTGCCATTACCAAGTACTTTGATACCTGCATTTAACTTACTCACGACACCATCTTCAAGTAATAGCTCTGGTGTAACTTCAGTGCCTTCTTCAAATTGATTTAATTTATCTAAGTTTACAATTGTATAATCTTTACGGTTAATATTCGTAAAGCCTCGTTTAGGTAAACGTTGGAATAAAGGTGTTTGTCCACCCTCAAATCCTGGACGTGTACGACCGCCGGAACGAGCTTTTTGCCCTTTCTGTCCACGGCCGGAAGTTTTACCGTTCCCGGAAGACATTCCGCGTCCAACACGGTTTCTTTCTTTACGAGTACCTTCGTTTGCTTTTAATTCATGAAGTTTCATCGGAGCACCTCCTTATCTCTAGTATTTCTTACGCTTCATTCACGTCTAATAAGTGGGATACTCTATTAATCATACCACGGGTTACTGGTGTGTCTTCAAGTACCACTGTTTGACGGATTTTCTTTAAACCGAGTGCTTCAACAGTTCTGCGTTGTACTTCAGTACCGCCAATAACACTGCGTTTGAGGGTGATTTCTAATTTGTTAGACATATTGTTTCCCTCCTTATCCTAACAGTTCTTCAACAGACTTTCCACGTAGTTTCGCTACTTCTTCTGCTGTTTTCAGATTTTCTAACCCATTGATTGTTGCACGGATCACATTAATTGGAGTACTTGCTCCGTGTGACTTTGTAAGAATATCCCCTACACCTGCAAGCTCTAAAACCGCACGGGCTGGTCCACCGGAGATAACTCCAGTACCTTCAGTAGCTGGTTTCATCATTACGTTACCAGAACCAAAACGTCCAATAATTTCGTGTGGGATTGTAGTACCTACAAATGGTACACGAATTAAGTTCTTCTTCGCGTTGTCTACTGCTTTCTTGATTGCTTCTGGTACTTCTTGAGCTTTACCAGTACCGAAACCGACATGGCCGTTCTTGTCGCCAACTACAACCAATGCAGCAAAACGCATGCGGCGTCCACCTTTAACAACTTTAGAAACGCGGTTGATGGATACAACACGTTCTTCTAAATCTAATTTGTTCGCATCGATTTGATTATTCATTAAAATGGTAACCTCCTTTGTCGATTAAAATTCGAGACCTGCTTCTCTAGCAGCCTCAGCTAATGCTTTAACGCGTCCGTGATATAAATAGCCTCCACGGTCGAATACTACAGTTTTGACACCTTTTTCAATTGCGCGTTTTGCAACAGCCTCTCCTACCTGTTTCGCAGCTTCTATGTTACCACCTTCTGAGATGTTCAATTCTTTATCAACAGTAGATGCGCTGGAAACTGTAACACGATTTTCGTCATCGATTAACTGTGCATAGATATGTTTATTAGAGCGGAATACGTTCAGACGTGGACGTTCAGCAGTACCAATTACGTCTCTGCGTACACGTGCATGTCTCTTTTTCCGCATTTCATTTCTAGCTGGTTTTGTGATCATCAAGGTCACTCCTTCCTCACCTAACTAATCTTACTTAGCAGTCTTACCTTCTTTACGGCGTACGTATTCGCCAACATAACGAATTCCTTTGCCTTTGTATGGCTCTGGCGGACGGATTGCACGAATGTTCGCTGCAACTGCTCCAACTAATTCTTTATCGATACCTTTTACGGTTAACTCTGTGTTTTTAGGAACCTCAATTTCAATTCCATCAATAGCGTCGATTTCTACCGGATGGGAATAACCTGCGTTAACTACTAGTTTATTGCCCTGCATTTGTGCACGGTAACCAACACCAGTGATTTCAAGTGATTTTTCGAATCCTTTTGTCACACCTTCAACCATGTTCGCAATCATCGTACGGCTCGTTCCGTGTAGGGAGCGATGCTCTTTAAGGTCGCTTGAACGTTCTAATGTTAAGACGTTATCTTCCAATTTCACAACAATATCTTGATGAATTTCTTTTGAAAGCTCTCCTTTAGGTCCTTTAACGGATACCTTGTTACCATCGAGCTTCACTTCTACCCCTTCTGGGATTTCAATCGGCTTTAATCCTATACGAGACATTTTCTGCACCTCCTTGGGTTAAAAAATATTACCAGACGTATGCAAGCACTTCGCCACCGATTTGTTGGCTGCGGGCTTCTTTATCCGATAGTACACCTTGTGAAGTAGACACGATTGCAATACCTAATCCGTTCAACACTCGTGGTACTTCATCAGCTTTCGCGTAGACACGTAAACCTGGTTTACTGATACGTTTGATTCCTGTAATTACTTTCTCTTCGTTCGCACCGTATTTCAGGAAAATACGCAGTACACCTTGTTTGTTGTCTTCAATATATTCATAGTCCTTAACGAAACCTTCACGTTTCAGGATATCAGCGATTTCTCTTTTGATCTTTGAAGCAGGAAGCTCCAATTTTTCATGTTTTACTGTAACCGCATTTCGAATGCGAGTAAGCATATCTGCGATTGGATCTGTCATTACCATTCATCATTACCTCCTTCCCAAATTGGGGTTTACCAGCTTGCTTTTTTGACACCAGGAATTTGACCTTTATAGGCAAGTTCGCGGAAACAAATACGGCAAAGTTTAAATTTACGAATTACAGAATGTGGACGGCCACAACGCTCACAGCGTGTATACTCTTGAACTTTATACTTCTGTTTACGTTTTTGTTTTGCAATCATTGATTTTTTAGCCACTATTTTCCCTCCTTATTGCTTGGAACTTATTTTTGGAAAGGCATGCCTAACTCAGATAATAGTTCACGAGCTTCTTCGTCTGTATCAGCTGTTGTTACAATAACGATATCCAGTCCGCGTACTTTATTTACCTTATCGTAGTTAATCTCCGGGAAAATGAGTTGTTCTTTCACACCTAGTGTGTAGTTTCCACGTCCATCAAAAGCATTTTTGGAAATACCACGGAAGTCACGTACACGTGGAAGTGATACTGCAATTAGCTTTTGTAGGAACTCATACATGCGCTCACCACGAAGGGTTACCTTTGCGCCGATCGGCATTCCTTCACGTAGACGGAAACCAGCAATTGATTTCTTCGCACGAGTGATTAGTGGTTTCTGACCAGAGATTAATGATAGTTCTTCGACAGCACTATCCAATGCTTTTGAGTTTTGTACCGCGTCACCAACACCCATGTTGATTACGATCTTTTCGATTTTTGGTACTTGCATAACAGATTTATAGTTAAATTTATTCATTAAAGATGGTGTAACTTCATCTTGAAACTTTTCTTTTAATTGGTTCATCTTGGCGCCCTCCTTTCAACTAGAAACTTATTTATCTAACGCTTCTCCGGATTTCTTAGCGATTCTTACTTTCTTTCCGTCACGAACTTCATAACCAACACGAGTTGGCTCACCGGATTTAGGGTCAATTGGTAGTACGTTGGACACGTGAATTGCAGCTTCTTGGTTTAGAATACCGCCTTGTGGGTTTTCTTGAGAAGGTTTCGCGTGTTTCTGTACCATGTTAACTCCTTCGACAAGTACACGGTCTTTCTTTGGATACACTTCAAGAATTGTACCTTCTTTGCCGCGGTCTTTTCCGGATAATACTTTTACTTTATCACCTTTTTTTACATGCATGCTTGACGCACCTCCTTAGTAACGAAAGATTCACTTATAATACTTCTGGAGCAAGAGATACGATTTTCATGAATTTAGCATCACGTAATTCACGTGCAACCGGGCCGAAGATACGAGTACCTCTTGGGCTTTGGTCATCACGGACAATTACTGCAGCATTTTCATCAAAACGAATATATGAACCATCTATACGACGCGCACCAGATTTAGAGCGAACGATAACTGCTTTAACGACGTCACCTTTTTTGACAACGCCTCCTGGTGTTGCTTTTTTCACTGAGCAAACTACTACATCACCAATATTCGCAGTCTTACGGCCTGATCCGCCTAAAACTTTAATTGTCTGTAGTTCACGAGCACCAGAGTTATCTGCAACTTTCAAACGACTTTCTTGTTGTATCATAACACTGTTACCTCCCTTCGGATCTGTTCCGAATCAACTTAAATTAGATAATGATCGCTTCTTCTATGATTTCCACTAGGCGGAAACGTTTTGTAGCTGAGAGTGGACGTGTCTCCATAATGCGCACGATGTCACCAGTCTTCGCTTGGTTGTTTTCATCATGTACTTTGAGCTTTTTGGAATACTTTACACGTTTACCATATAATTTATGAACTTTATACGTTTCAACTAATACAGTAATGGTTTTGTCCATTTTGTCAGAAACAACGCGGCCTGTGTATACTTTACGATTGTTACGTTCAGACATACTTAATTAAACCTCCTCTCTTCAAGTCAGTTATTTGCGGTTAATTCACGTTGACGTGCAACGGTTTTTAAACGAGCAATTGATTTACGTACTTCACGAATACGTGCAGTGTTTTCCAACTGACCTGTAGCAAGCTGGAAGCGTAAATTAAATAATTCTTCTTTTAGTGATTTTACCTTTTCATCAATTTCGGCAGTGGTTAATTCTCTTATTTCTTTAGCCTTCATTGCTTTCACCACCAATTTCTTCACGTTTTACAAATTTCGTTTTAATCGGCAATTTGTGAGAAGCAAGACGTAAAGCTTCGCGTGCTACTTCTTCATTCACTCCTGCGATTTCAAACAAAATTTTCCCTGGTTTTACTACTGCTACCCAGCCTTCTGGAGCACCTTTACCGGAACCCATACGTACTTCTAATGGTTTTGATGTATAAGGTTTATCCGGGAAAATTTTAATCCATACTTTTCCGCCACGTTTCATGTAACGTGTCATTGCAATACGGGCAGCTTCAATCTGACGACTTGTAATCCAGCTAGCTTCTGTAGCTTGTAGACCGTATTCTCCAAATGAGACTGCTGTACCGCCTTTTGCTTGGCCTCTCATTTTACCACGGTGTTGTTTACGATATTTTACACGTTTAGGCATTAACATACAAAGTGCCCCCTTCCTTAGTTTTCTTTTTTAGTTGGAAGGACTTCCCCACGATAGATCCACACTTTAACGCCAAGCTTACCGTACGTTGTATCAGCTTCAGCGTGAGCATAATCAATATCAGCACGTAATGTGTGTAGTGGTACTGTTCCTTCACTGTAATGTTCTGCACGAGCGATGTCCGCACCGCCGAGACGTCCAGATACTTGAGTTTTAATTCCTTGTGCACCAGCACGCATTGTACGTTGAATAGCTTGCTTCTGCGCACGACGGAATGAGATACGGTTTTCTAATTGACGCGCGATGCTCTCAGCAACTAGTTTCGCATCAAGATCAACCTTTTTAATTTCCACAATGTTGATGTGAACTCTCTTACCAGTTAATTTATTTAATTCTTTACGTAGAGCTTCAACTTCTGAACCGCCCTTACCAATTACCATTCCTGGCTTACCAGTGTGAATCGTAATGTTCACTCGGTTTGCTGCACGTTCAATCTCGACAGAAGAAACAGCAGCAATCTTTAAGCGGTTATCAAGGAATTCTCTAATTTTAATATCCTCATGTAGTAAGTCTGCATAGTCTTTATCAGCGTACCATCTTGACTCCCAGTCTTTAATGATTCCTACGCGAAGACCCGTTGGATTTACTTTTTGACCCACTAACTACCCCTCCTTCTTTTCAGTTACCACAACTGTAATGTGGCTTGTGCGTTTATTAATTTGACTTGCACGTCCTTGAGCACGTGGACGGAAACGTTTCAATGTAACACCTTCATTTACATATGCTTCGGAAACAACTAGGTTGTCTGTATCCATTTCGTAGTTGTGTTCTGCGTTTGCGACTGCAGAGTTCAACACTTTCTCTACGACTGGGGAAGCACTGCGAGGTGTGTTCTTTAAGATTGCGATTGCTTCACCAACATCTTTTCCTCGAATTAAATCAACGACTAAACGTACCTTACGAGGAGCGATACGAACCGTTTTTGCAACAGCTTTTGCTTGCATGCGAAGTAGCCTCCTCTCAAATTAGCGATCTGTTTTCTTATCGTCACCAGAGTGTCCTCTGAATGAACGAGTTGGCGCGAATTCACCTAATTTATGTCCAACCATATCTTCTGTTATATAGACCGGAACATGTTTGCGTCCATCATATACTGCAATTGTGTGACCAACAAAGGATGGGAAGATTGTAGAACGGCGAGACCAAGTTCTAATCAGTTGTTTCTTGTCACTCTCGTTCATTTCATCCACCTTTTTCAATAGATGGTCATCTGCGAAAGGTCCTTTTTTCAAACTACGACCCATGGATAAACCTCCTTCCAGAGCTTAGAGACGGGGTTATTCGTCTCCCGTCCTATTCATTTATTTTTTACGTTTACGAACGATATACTTATTAGACGGCTTGTTGCGTTTGCGTGTCTTGTAACCAAGTGTTGGTTTGCCCCATGGTGATAATGGTGACGGCATACCGATTGGTGAACGTCCTTCTCCTCCACCGTGCGGGTGATCATTCGGGTTCATAACAGATCCGCGAACTGCTGGGCGCTTACCTAACCAACGAGAACGTCCTGCTTTACCAACACGAATTAGTTCATGTTCAATGTTTCCAACCTGACCAATTGTTGCACGGCATGTGCTTAACACTAAACGAACTTCTCCTGATGCTAAACGAACGAGTGTGTATTTACCTTCGCGACCTAGGATTTGTGCTTCTGCACCAGCTGAACGAGCTAATTGACCGCCACGACCTGGTTTTAATTCTACGTTATGGATAATCGTTCCTACCGGAATATTTTCAAGCGGGAGAGCGTTACCTGTTTTAATATCAGCCTCAGCACCTGATTCAACTACTTGACCTACTTGAATTCCTTTTGGAGCTAGGATATAACGTTTTTCTCCATCTGCATAATGAACTAATGCAATGTTTGCTGTGCGGTTCGGGTCGTATTCAACTGTAGCAACGCGTCCTGGTATTCCATCTTTGTCACGTTTGAAATCGATAAGACGGTATTGACGCTTGTGACCGCCGCCTTGATGACGAACAGTAATTCTTCCTTGGTTGTTACGTCCAGCTCGTTTGTTGAGTGGAGCTAACAAGGTTTTTTCTGGGGTATCCGTAGTGATTTCTGTGAATGATGATACAGACATATTACGTCTACCATTTGAAGTTGGTTTAAACTTCTTAATCGCCATCTTTTTTCCCTCCTTCACCTAAATGATTTTTAGCCTTCAAAGAAGTCCAGTTCTTTACTGTCTTCCGAAAGCTCTACGATAGCTTTTTTGCGATCTGAACGGTACCCGCTATATCGGCCCATTCTCTTAAGTTTACCTTTAAGGTTAAGCGTATTTACTTTCTCTACTTTAACGCCGAAGATAAGTTCTACTGCGTCTTTAATTTCTGTCTTGTTCGCTTTAGGGTCTACTTCAAAAGTATATTTCTTATCTGCCATTAAATCAGCACTGTGTTCTGTAATGACAGGGCGCTTTATAATATCACGTGGATCTCTCATTATGCAAGCACCTCCCCTGCTTTTTCGACCGCTTCCTTCGTAATAACTAACTTGTCATACGTTATTAAATCGAGAACATTCAATTCTTCTACAGTAAGTACTTTAACTGCTTGAAGGTTGTTTGCTGAACGAACGATAGTTTCTTCTCTATCAGCAGTCACGATTAATGCTTTGTCATCTACTTTTAATGCATCTAGTAAATTAATGACTTCTTTTGTTTTTGGTGTCTCAATTGCAAGTGACTCTAAAACAAAGATGCCTTCTTCTTTTACTTTAGAAGCTAAAGCGGATTTAAGAGCTAAGCGACGAACTTTCTTTGGCAGCTTGTAGCTGTAGCTGCGTGGTGTAGGTCCGAATACTACGCCACCGCCAACCCATTGTGGTGAACGAATGGATCCTTGACGCGCACGTCCAGTTCCTTTTTGACGCCACGGTTTACGACCACCACCGCTTACTGCAGAACGGTTTTTAACAGCGTGTGTACCTTGGCGAACTGATGCGCGTTGCATAACAACTGCTTCGTGTAACACGTGTTCGTTAGGTTCAATGCCGAAAACTGCTTCGTTTAATTCTACTTCTCCTGCATTACTTCCATCTTGTTTAAACAATGTTACTTTTGGCATGACAAATCCTCCCTTCTTCTAATGATTAATTTCCTTTTATTGAACTTGTAATTTTAACGTAAGATTTTTTCGCGCCTGGAACATTTCCTTTAACTAGTAGTAGGTTTCTTTCTTCATCCACACTTACTACTTCAAGGTTTTGAATTGTCACTTGTTCGCGACCCATTTGTCCTGGCAATTTTTTACCTTTGAATACTCTTGATGGGTCTGCCGCCATAGCCATTGCACCTGGACCTCTGTGGTAGCGGGATCCGTGACTCATTAGACCACGAGCTTGATTGTGGCGCTTAATGTTACCTTGGAATCCTTTACCTTTAGAAGTTCCTGTTACATCAATCTTTTCTCCGGCTTCAAAAGTACTAACGCTAATTTCCTGACCTACTTCATAGTCATCGATATTAGCAGTACGGATTTCACGAACGTAGCGCTTAGGATTGGTACTCGCTTTTTCAGCATGACCTTTTTCCGCTTTACTCGCACGTGATTCTTTCTTGTCTGCAAAACCTAATTGAATGGCAGTATATCCGTCATTCTCTTCTGTTCTTTTTTGTAATACGACGTTTGGCTCAGCTTGAATAACTGTTACAGGGATTAATTCACCAGCTTCAGAGAATAACTGAGTCATGCCGATTTTACGACCTAAGATTCCTTTCGTCATCCGTTACACCTCCTATAAAAACTTAAATTATAATTTAATTTCAATATCAACACCAGATGGTAGATCTAATCTCATCAATGAGTCTACTGTTTTTGGTGTTGGGTTCACAATATCGATCAAACGCTTATGAGTACGCATTTCGAATTGCTCACGAGAATCCTTATATTTATGAACCGCACGTAATACGGTAAATACGTTTCTCTCTGTCGGTAATGGAATCGGTCCGGACACGTTTGCTCCCGAACGTTTTGCCGTTTCAACAATCTTCAATGCTGACTGATCTAAGATACTGTGATCATAAGCTTTCAAACGAATTCTGATTTTCTCTTTTGCCATTATTTTCCCTCCTTCGCCCATATTAATATAGACATACTCCATGAAAATTTCTCAGCACAGCGCCATGGCAAAGCGGCCGGGTGTGCCAACAACCTTTCACTTCATCGCCTTTTTTTGACCAACATTAACATTATACACATAAATGTCTGTCAAAGCAATCCTTTTTATTACTCACGATTCGATTGCACATCTATATATTATACGCAGGTTTCCGTTGAATTGCAAGACTTTATCAAGGTTTTTCGCAAGTTTTTTCAAGGGAAATGCATATTTTTTAAAATTGCGAGCATATAGATGATAATAACCCTTCTTTTTAGAGAAATATAAACGGTTTAAAGCATATTTCTCTAAGATAGTCGCTTCTATCAAGCTCCACCGCTCTCATACACTTTCGCTTTCTGCGGGCAGCTGATGATCCTCAGCGCACAGGACATGCTAATGCAGACGTTGCCACAGAACGCCCGCGAAAAGAAAAAGCGAGAGGCATCGGGACTGCAGACCCTGAAAAGAAATGCATCTTGCTGATTTACCTACATAAAAAA
>NZ_JBBKBV010000048.1:0-23840 GCF_037892815.1 Oceanobacillus sp. HCA-5259
ACTGCATTAGAATTACTACTTCAAGAAGAAGGCAATGTCTCTATTGTGTATTATCATATGTCAAGTAAAGATATAGAAAAGGTTATTAAATGGGAGTATTCACTTATTATTTCCGATAGTTTAGGCTGTGAAGTTGGGAAGCCGCATCCTAGGACGTATGGTTCATTTCCGCGGATTTTCTCTAAATATGTCAAGAAAACTAAAACATTAACTCTAGAACAGGCAGTGAGAAAAGTAACTTCATTTCCTGCACAACGATTTAAATTAGGGAAAAGAGGACTTCTTACTCCGGGATACAAAGCAGATATTACCATATTTAATCAAGAAACTATCAATGATCTAGCAACTTATGATAATCCAATACAATATCCTAATGGAATATCCAATGTATTTGTTAATGGAGTAAAAGTGATTGAACATAAAGAAAATTTAAAAGTATCTAATGGAGAAATGATTAAAGCAAGTCAACTATTGTGTAACTGTGGAAAATAACATGTTCATCAAAAGTTATAAGGGGAGGACTAAAAATGAGTCAAATAGAAAAAAGGTTAGAGGAATTAGGAATTACATTAGATAACCCACCGCAACCGGCAGCAGAGTATATACCAGCAAAGATCGTAAACAATTTAGTTTATACATCAGGAAATGATTGTAGAAAGAATGGTGAATTAATACTTAAGGGGAAAGTCGGAAGGGATTTAACAATAGAAGAGGGATACGTAGCAGCTCGACAAGTTATGATAAATTTATTAAGTGTATTACAAGGAGAAATAGGAAATCTTGATCGAGTAAAACAAGTAGTAAAATTACTTGGTTTTGTGAATTCAGCGGATGGGTTTGTTGAACAGCCATATGTCATTAATGGGGCATCGGAACTTCTGGTGCAAGTATTTGGGGATAAAGGAAGACACGCCAGATCTGCAATTTCATCGAATGAATTACCATTTAATACTCCAGTTGAAATTGAAATGATTGTGGAAATAGAAAACTAAAATTTTGGGGGAATATCACTTTGAATTTGATTAATAAACTATTAGACGAGAAAATTATTGCAATATTGAGAAATGTGGCGCCGGATAAAGTTTTATCCACAGTTCAAGCACTTACTAATGGAGGAATTAAACTATTAGAAATTACAATGAATAGTGAAAGAGCGTTAGATACTATTCACTCCGTTCGAAATATCCACAATCCAGATGATGTATTTATAGGAGCAGGGACCGTGTTAAATAAAAAGATGGCCAAAGAGGCAGTGGAAGCGGGCGCACAATTCTTAATTTCGCCTAATCTTGATACATCGGTAATAAGTTATGCAAACGAACAAAATATAGATGTTTGGCCGGGGGTAATGACCCCTACTGAAATGGTTAATGCTTGGGAGGCTGGTGCGAGGGCAGTTAAACTCTTTCCTGCTGAACATTTAGGAGTTCAATATATTAAGGATATAAGAGCCCCATTAGATAGTATACCGATAATTGCAACAGGGGGAATAGATATAAATAACATTGAAACGTACTTTAAAGCTGGAGTTAGTGCAGTCGGCCTAGGAGGGCAATTGGTACAACAGAAATTAATAGAAAATAATAAATTTGATGATTTGGAAAAATTAGCTGATCAGTTTATAAAAACAATATCTTACGGAGGGATCCAATATGATTGATATTGTAACGATTGGCGAAACAATGGTTTTGTTTTACCCTTTTGAAGACAGACCATTAAAATATACTTCTTTGTTTTCAAAATCAATTGCAGGTGCTGAGTCCAATGTAGCCATTGGGTTATCCCGTTTAGGCAAAAAAACCAGATGGATTGGGAGACTTGGTGAAGACCCTTTTGGAGATATAATTATCTCTATGTTAACTAGTGAAAATATTGATCTTTCCAAGGTAATGCGAGACGAATCTAATTTTACTTCTGTATTTTTTAAGGATTCGAACCGATATGGTGATCCAGAGGTCTTTTATTACAGAAAGGGTTCTGCATCTAGTAAATGGGAACCAAAACATGTACAAAGTGACTGGTTTGAAGATTCCAAGATACTTCATATGAGTGGAATAACTCCAGCTTTAGGAATTAATACATTGGCGTTTACTAGAGAGTGTATGGAAGTTGCTAAGTCTCTTGGTTTAACCGTTTCTTTCGACCCTAACATTCGGTATAAACTATGGACAGAAGAAAATGCTAGAGATGCGTTATTAAGTCTAGTCCCTTTATGTGATATTTTCTTGCCAGGTATAGAGGAAGCGAAGTTTTTACTAGGAGATAAACCTGTTGAACAGTTAGCAAAGGAATTTATTAATTTAGGACTTCAAACAGTAGCAATAAAACTTGGGAAAGATGGAGCATTTGGAATGAGTGAAAATGGTGAAACTTATACTGTAAGAGGTGAAAAAGTAAGTAACATTGTCGATACAGTCGGTGCTGGCGATGCATTTGCAACTGGTTTCCTTTCGATTGTTGCTGATGATCCCACTAATTTCTCGTTAAAGGAAGCGCTCACACTAGGGAATAAACTAGGTTCTATCGTCATTCGAGAAAAGGGTGACTGGGAAACACTACCCTCATTAGAGTTGTTAGAGGATACACCAATAAAAAGTAGATAAATAACATTATTAATATCAAAAGGAGTGATTAACTTGATTCAAAATGATCAAGGTATATATTTAGGAGTATTTATCGCTTTTATATTATTTTTGATACTAGTTGGGATCGGTGTTTCACGAAAAGTAAAAAACGGAGAAGACTTTTTAATGGGTGGGAGGGGCTTATCCCTACCATTATTAGTTGGAACTTCAGTAGCTACATTAGTTGGAACCGGCTCAAGTATGGGGGCAGTGGGATTCACTTATAGTAACGGCTGGGGAGGTGCTTTATATGGAATAGGTGGTTCCATCGGTTTGTTCTTACTCTTGTACCTTTTTGCAGATGTACGTAAATATAATTTTGTTACTTATTCAGAGGAAATGAGTTTTTATTACGGTGCAAATAAACTAATTAAAGGACTTACATCTATTTTATTATATATTGCCTCAATAGGTTGGCTCGGTGCACATATTTTAGGAGGAAGTCTATACTTAACATGGATAACAGGCCTAGATCCTATCATTTCCAAAATACTAACTGCTTGTGGATTTGCAATTTTTACAATCATAGGAGGTTATCTGGCTGTTGTTATTACAGACACAATACAGGGAGTTATATTGTTTCTAGGTTTTATCATGCTTACAATTCTTTCAGTGATGAAAATCGGGGGCTTTTCAGAAATGAGTA
Source organism: Oceanobacillus sp. HCA-5259 (assembly GCF_037892815.1). Lineage (NCBI taxonomy): Bacteria > Bacillati > Bacillota > Bacilli > Caryophanales > Bacillaceae > Oceanobacillus > Oceanobacillus sp. HCA-5259. The sequence continues at coordinate 3,271 of NZ_JBBKBV010000048.1, forward strand.
ATCAATTACCTTCAGAAATGTTATCGTTTCTAGGGGTTGATAAAATGGGGATAATTCCAGCCCTATCTTTAGCAATAGTTATCGCAGTTGGAGTTTTAGCAACACCTTCTTATCGGCATCGAATTTATTCAAGTTCAAGTATATCTGTCATTAAGAAAGGATTTCTAATATCTGGAATACTATTTGCGATATTTTCTCTATTCCCTTCTATTATTGGGATGGCGGCATATATAATGAACCCTGATTTAGAATCAGGTTATGCATTTCCATATTTAGCTACGGAGGTTTTCCCTGTATGGATTGGAGCAATAATTCTAACGTCAGGATTAAGCGCTACTATGTCTTCGGGAAGTTCTGATTACATTGCAGGTGTAGCTATTTTATTAGAGGATATATATCCCGTATTCAAGGGAAAAAGCCCTAAAAAAGAGGATATGGTAAAGTATTCTCGCATTGGATTGGTGCTAACTTTAATAATTGCATTTTTATTTACACTTGGTTCGTCTGGTATCATAGAATATATTTCTAACTTTGTTTCAACTGTGATGTCTGGGCTATTCGTTGCAACTGTTCTAGGTAAATTTTGGCCTCGTGCAACTTGGCAAGGTGGAATTGCATCGATTATTGGTGGATCAGTAGTTTCTTTTACTATTTTATTTAATGAAGGTCTACAAACATATTGGGGAAATCCAATTATCCCATCTTTGATAGGAGCATTAATATTAGGGATAATTGTCAGCCTAATAACACCTAAGAATAAGGTATCAAAAGAAGAAGCTAATAAAATCTTAGAAAAAGAACGTGCCGTTACTAATGAGTCTTCTGCAAATAATAATGACACTAATAATCAAGTTGTTATGTGAAATATGTAAGCATAGGGACGTTGTGGCAAATGTTGTGGGGAATACTAGTTTTATTATGTTGCATTTCTTATATTCGTTTGTTCCTCGTACTCTATCTGATGTTGTCAGAAAAGTGATTCAGATTTATTTTTGTTCGGATCACTATTTTTTTACAATAATTTTTCATAGGTAAAATTAGTTGCTGTTATAAAACCGCTACATGAATATAGTAAAAATAAGTTGGTATCTCGGATAATTGGATAAAATAAAAGATCGCGTGGATAGGAACTTTAAAATTAACAACAACAGAGCAGCATGGAAATCACATGTCTTAGGAGTCAATATATATTTAGCGGAGCGATGTCCAGAAAATTATCGGAAAGAGATGGGGCATTGATGTTTACCGTCTAAGCCCTTCCATAAAAAATTAGAACCCTTATAAGACCCGCAAAACAACAGAAAAAACTCGAATCCAATTAAATGTACAACAATAATAGCTTTAACTATCCTGGTGATTCATGTCACTGGGTTTTTTTATGTCTAGGAAATGATTAAAGTTATTTGCCACGTCCAGCTCAGCGCCGAGTCGCTAACAATGATCACACTACTCCATTGCGATAAACATCCTTTTTTCACTGCTTACTGGCTTAAAGTGCGACGCCTGTCGGAATGCTTATCTTAGCAGGTCCTATGCGCTGTTCTAGATATAAAGACATGGTATAAATTATAAATTTATCTTAGATAGATTAGTACATCACTTTCTTCATAACATATTAATTGACGTTTCATCCCCTCTGCCTCTGGTAAACGCAATTAAAAACGTGTGAGAATTTTAAAAAAGGGTAGTTGAAAAAGGGAACGAGAAACCTTTTTATCGGTGTAATTGAATAAGGAGGCAAGAGCCGGCTACATAATTCAGGAATTGGGTTTGTGAGGAGGAGAGCTTATGTTTCGATTAGATAAAGAAAATAGAGAAAGATATACGAAAAATATAATAAAAGCTTTAAATGAAAATGATAAAGAAGAGTTTCGTGAAAGCTATTTAGAACTTCACCCATCCGATCAAGTAGATATTTTTATTACGTTGGATAAAGAGGGACGGGAAAGAGTGTACATGTTTTTAGAGCCTAAAGAGTTTGCGGTCATCTTCTCTAACTTGTATTTTATTCATCAGCAAGTTTGTATCGAAGAATTGTCGGATGAATATTCCTCGAAAATGTTAAATAATATGTTTACAGATGATACGGTAAATTTTTTGAAACGGATTAATCAAGAGGAAGCAAAGCATATTTTGGATAATATGGAAAAGGAAAAAGCAGAGAAAATCCAGATGATTCTAGATTATGATTTGGAAACCGCTGGATCCGTGATGACTTATGAATATATCACCGCTTTTCCTGAAGAAACCGCAGAAAACGTGTTAAACAAAATAAGGAGAGAAGGCTCTGATGCTGAAATTGTTTACTATACGTATGTAATAGATAGGAAAGGTTATTTAATGGGAGTTGTCACTTTAAAAAAATTAATTATATCTGACCCCAATGATGCGGTCAGAGATATTATGCATAAACATATTGTATCTATTCCGGCAGACATGGGACAAGAAGATGTCGGGAAAATTGTTCAGAAATATGACTTATTGGCAGTTCCCGTCGTAACAGAGCAAAATCACCTACTGGGAATAATTACAGTGGATGACGTTATGGACATAATTGAACTGCAAACGACTAAAAGCTTTGGTGAATTCTCAACTGTAAAAGATGCAACGGAAACAGATACGAGTGCTTTTACAGCAGCAAAAAAACGTGCTCCTTGGATCGTTTTTCTCATGTTTGCTGGTCTGATCACAAGTGGAGTTATCGGACAATTTGAAGAAACGTTGGAATCCGTTGTCGTCCTAGCAGCTTTTATGCCGATGTTGATGGATTCGGGAGGAAACGTCGGAACTCAATCATTAGCAGTTTCTGTTAGAGGACTTGCACTTGGAACTATAGACGTAAAAGATCTGTGGCGAATGATTAGAAAAGAATTTTCAACAGGTTTTTTAATCGGATTTATTTGTATGGTGCTCATTTCCATCTTGATTCTCATTTTTTATGGAAATATCATGCTAGGGGTAGTTGTTGGGCTATCCATTCTTGTTACATTAAGTATATCGGCGGTAATCGGGTTAACTTTCCCACTAATTCTTAATAAATTAAAATTTGATCCCGCTATTGCTTCAGGTCCATTTATAACGACGATTAATGATATTATCGCATTAATGATTTACTTTTCAATAGCTACGACATTTATGAATTATTTATAGAACGGAAATCGATGGCTTTTATAACTTTAAACTGAGAAATGAATGAAAAAGTGGCACTTCAATTTTACTGTTAAGTGCCACTCATTCGTTATTGGAAGGTTATTTCATCTACTACATCATGTTCCATATTTAAAATTTGAAACGTGCTTGGTCTATTTTCTCTAGCTAATTTTTCTGCAGCCTCAATTGCCTCTTCTTCAGCGTTATATTGTTCTTCTGTTGCTATATTCTCAAGTTTTACCAACCAGCCTATTGCATTCGGATTCGGAACGATACTATACATATTCATGCTGTCAGCTCCTTTTCATGATTTTCCTTGGTTAGAAATATTGAAACGTGCTGACCAATAGAGAAGGAAAGCGTATTGATAGAACCAATTTAGTCACAGATGAGAGTGCTTGTTCTTTTCCTTAATAAGGCTCTGAAACTTGACCTAATGTTTGGGATAGTAGAGATTATTATAGGGAGTGTTGTTGGAGGGGAAGTTACTTACAACTTTCCCTTTAATGATACTTGGTTCTTACGCTTGGGCAATATTGTGTATTAATCGTACATAAAAAAACTGAAATGATAGTGATGTTTATTGAAACTAGGATAGGTTCTAGAAATAGTTCATTAAATGATATAATGGTGTTAAAAAATAAAAAGGTGGTGTATAGAATGGTTGCCAACCCTGAAGTACTAATAGGCTAATTGACTTTATTCACGAAGAAGGTACGGCTGAGGTATATGACTTTGCTGCTTATTTAAATATGAAACGGGAAAGTGGAGTCATTGATCAAATGGACTTAGATATTTTTTCTAAGGATAAGGAGCTCATTTGTATTTCTAATTGTAAGGAGTTTTTAATTTGGAAGAAAAAAATAAAATAGAGTTTTATCATTCAAAAGGGATGCTTTTTCTCGGAATCATTTTTTCATTATTACTTGTCGCTTTTGGCACTTTAATGCTGTATATCGCATATACAGAAGAATCGATACTAATTATCGCTTTGGCGTTGTTTATTATTATTTTATTTAGTTTCTTTGGCGTTGCGAATATATTGAAAATGATCCGAGGTTATCCTTATATTACGATAACAGATGAATATCTTCAATTGGATTCGTTTACGAAAAGTGAAGTAACTATTTATTTTACGGATATTGACTACATAAAGGTATCTGAAGTTTCATTTCAAAGAATCTTCGAGATTGTTTTAGATGACGAGGATGATTATTTTTATCAACTGTCTTTTCATAATAAAATGAGATTATTTATGAATCGACTAACTGGATTCTCTCTATTCACGATTAACGTAAAAGCCGTTCGAAAACGAGAACGCACAGCATTATTAAAGATGTTAGATCTCATTATGCAACAAAAACGAAACGGCGAAGCTCCAATCATTGAAACCGCACATAAACAATATGACGAAACGGATTTTATAGAAAAGTACAATCCAACCCCGCCAATCAATCGATCCATCAATCGTTCATACTTTTTGAAATCTTACGGGTACGGGTTTATCATCTTTGCTGTATCGTTTATATTCTTTTATTTACTTATTAGCAGAAATGATGATTATTTATTTTATATTATCGTAAGCTTGATTCTATACCCCTTTGCGAAAGTGTTAATCGATTGGTTGTTCGGGTTTAAGTTAAGACATAAATTAGATAAGCAAAAAGGTTTTACTTATTATATTGAAAGTTTAATATATATGTTTGACTTTTTATTATTCCATGTTAGTTTTTTTATTGCTCCTATTGGAATATTATTCTTATTGATACGTTTTATCGTTATTCGGATAAAAGGTTCCGGTGATTGAAAATAAATTATTGATAGGATAAATGAGAGGCAGATGTTAAAGTCGATATTGAATAGTCTATATCTAGATCACTTGATGAAGTACAGCAAATTAGAGAAGGCAAGTTGCCCAAGCGTTCCTCAAAAGATATGATTGCAAGAGTTAGAGAAAAGTTAAGTGAAGAACAATAATTTTTATAGGGTAATGGAAGTCGAGGGATTTGAAAAAGAATTAAAATTGCAAGGAATTATCCGTCTTCCATTGATTTAGTAGTAAGTTTATTTGAAAGGTTTGAAGAAGGAAATATCGAGGGCGATAATATACGCGGACTAAAATTAAAGGATAAAGTATTTAAAACTAGATTGAAAACCCCGATGCCAATAAAGGTAAAAGTGGGGGATTTAGAGTTATTTGGTATTTAGTAACTTCTAACAATGAAATATACTCACTTACAATGTATTCCAAAAATGAGCAAGATGATATACCAAATAGAGAAATAATATCCTTAATTAGCAAAAGAGAATGCAATCTAGTATAAACAACTTTTAACACTAGATAATTTTGTGACTAGTTTAAATCCCCCTTATTGTTGGTAGTAAAGACATCATATACCAACAATAAGGGGTGTTAATGTTGACTTTAAATAGATTTGCAACAGGGACATTAAGTTGGATGTTTTTGCCTGATTCATGAATTGTAATACATTACTCCCATACAGGGAGTGACATCTGCACTTACTAAATAGATTGTATCTCTCCTATTTCAATCCACACTCCCAATATAGGGAGTGACCCAGATAATTAACATAAGTGTCCAACCTATTAGATTTCAATCCACACTCCCAATACAGGGAGTGACTTGCCAAAGCGAATTGGTGACGGAATAAGAAATGCATTTCAATCCACACTCCCAATACAGGGAGTGACGGAAATCACAACAGGCGATGTCCTCAAGATAAACGAATTCAATCCACACTCCCAATACAGGGAGTGACGCATATAAATGTATAAGCATATACGGGATGTTGGATTTCAATCCACACTCCCCATACAGGGAGTGACCTGCAACCCGGCAAGCCCATATCATTGGTTTAAAATTTCAATCCACACTCCCCATACAAGGAGTGACTTGTAATCGAAATCCATAAGTATTATTGCATCTGTATTTCAATCCACACTCCCCATACAGGGAGTGACGTAACGTATCGCGATAAGCTACATGCAGAAGTGATATTTCAATCCACACTCCCCATACAGGGAGTGACGTAAAAACGTGACGTCACGTGACGGTCACGCAACAATTTCAATCCACACTCCCCATACAGGGAGTGACCAAAAGGCATAAACGATTCGAATTCGCACCAAAATTTCAATCCACACTCCCCATACAGGGAGTGACGAAAAGTCCAGTAAGGGCGCAAACGCTAATATCGATTTCAATCCACACTCCCCATACAGGGAGTGACAAATAACGAATGTCTCTAATACGTCTAATGCCGTATTTCAATCCACACTCCCCATACAGGGAGTGACTCCTTTATTCTCTTATGGGCTTCTCCCCATTCAATTTCAATCCACACTCCCCATACAGGGAGTGACTCCGTATGAATCAGCGACAAATTGATTATTACGAATTTCAATCCACACTCCCCATACAGGGAGTGACCGTGATAAAGTTGATTTAGTTGATTACAATGAGAATTTCAATCCACACTCCCCATACAGGGAGTGACAGCACTCTCTTGATATGACGTTACGTGAATTGCTATTTCAATCCACACTCCCCATACAGGGAGTGACAGCACTCTCTTGATATGACGTTACGTGAATTGCTATTTCAATCCACACTCCCCATACAGGGAGTGACTTGCTTTTCGTTTACCTGTTCCTTAACCGCTTCATATTTCAATCCACACTCCCCATACAGGGAGTGACAACTCACCTCTCTTCCTCATTGGCTCATGAAAAAATTTCAATCCACACTCCCCATACAGGGAGTGACGTGTTATCTTGTATTTAACGTCGAAAAAGAAAGGAATTTCAATCCACACTCCCCATACAGGGAGTGACTTGCTACGTCGAGTAGTTGACGGATTTACGCAGATTTCAATCCACACTCCCCATACAGGGAGTGACCCATTACCTCAACCCCTCACCTAATTAATTATTAAATTTCAATCCACACTCCCCATACAGGGAGTGACTTTCGATGGTGTCATCATGGGGTTGAGGATGGATGATTTCAATCCACACTCCCCATACAGGGAGTGACGGGAGAAACATTTCTTTCCCCGGCAAGCCAAGGCATTTCAATCCACACTCCCCATACAGGGAGTGACCAATTGGGCTTTAAGAAAAATAAAGCAATTAAAAATTTCAATCCACACTCCCCATACAGGGAGTGACTAATGATAGTGATTTTCTTGAATCAGTGAGTAATATTTCAATCCACACTCCCCATACAGGGAGTGACTGCTACTGCCTTACCGTTTGGGGTATACCTAAGCATTTCAATCCACACTCCCCATACAGGGAGTGACTAAGGATGATCAACAAGCTAATTGGGCTTTAAGATTTCAATCCACACTCCCCATACAGGGAGTGACAATTGTTATTTGGCGGAGGCGCTGACACAGGTCTATTTCAATCCACACTCCCCATACAGGGAGTGACGAGAAACAGTGGTTCCTGCGTTTCCTGATTTTGAAATTTCAATCCACACTCCCCATACAGGGAGTGACGCTTTAGAAGTTACACAAGCAACGATGAAAAGTATTTCAATCCACACTCCCCATACAGGGAGTGACAGAGATAGGAGGTGAAAAAAATGTCTAATAAAAAAATTTCAATCCACACTCCCCATACAGGGAGTGACAGAGATAGGAGGTGAAAAAAATGTCTAATAAAAAAATTTCAATCCACACTCCCCATACAGGGAGTGACTTTATCAAAAACACTTCGGTCATTATCCTCACCTAATTTCAATCCACACTCCCCATACAGGGAGTGACTGCGAGATATTGACAAAAACATCTCTAGATCACTATATGTTGTATCGTATCATCTTCACTATCTGTAAAACAAGTTAAAAACAGAAAGTATCCATGTTAATAGAAAGTTTTATGTGCGAATCTCCCAGGGAAATCATGGGCACTTCAGGTTCGCACGTTTTAATTAACGTTTTCCAATAATTTCAATGCCCATTACTACCTGAATATTGTTTAACTTGTAGAACCTATTATTGGATGTGAAGACTGACATAAAAGCGGGGTTTTGATGTAGGTTATGAGATAGATAAAACCTGGAAAAGTCTTACTGCGAGGTTTCTATATGTTTAAGAGAGTCTTACGTCCCTGTTGAAGATACAATCTTTTTAAATGTATCAATATAAAACACAAAGGTTCGAAAATCTACCATGTTAGAATAACATTTCTACAGTTAGAGCGAATTTTATAGGGCATATACATTTACCTTTTACATTATAATTAAAAGTACTAAAGGTTTAAACACCTGGCTGCGGAGTTTGGAGTGCAGGATTTGGAAGTTAAGGTGAAGATGTACCTAGATTTCAACAAGTACTCTAGGTACATCTTTTACCTGCTTGAATTAAATATATTAATGATTTAAATCGTTCAGCGCTTTAACAAAGTTATCCTTATGTTTAGCCAAAATGGTTTGGGCATCCTTTAGATTTATATCAAATAATAACATTAAGATCGCAACCTTGACATTACCATTGGCATCATCATTTGCCTTTTGTGCGATTGTTTCATCAACTCCTGTAATATCTTGGATAATATTAATCGCGCGTTTTCGTAACTTTTGATTACTTGCTTGAACATTTATCATTAAATTTTTATATACTTTACCTGTTCGAATCATAGTGGCTGTAGATAACATATTTAGTACCATTTTTTGTGCGGTTCCAGCTTTTAATCGAGTTGACCCCGTAACAATTTCCGCTCCTACAGGTAGTTCAATGGGAATATCAACAGATTTTGATAATTCAGTATCCACATTACAAGAGATACCTATAGTTGGAACTCCTATTTCCGTTGCTTTTCGAATTGCTCCTAAAACATATGGTGTTCTGCCGCTTGAAGCAATACCTACAACTACATCATGTTTCGTAACGTTTTTACTGACGTCAGAAATCCCTAACTCAAAACGATCCTCTGCATTCTCAACCGCTTTTCTTAGAGCAATGTCTCCTCCTGCAATGGTGCCTTGTATAAGTTCCGGAGAAACACCAAACGTAGGTGGGCATTCAGATGCGTCTAATACACCTAATCTCCCACTTGTACCAGCACCAAAATAGATGACCCGGCCATCGTTTTCAATTGCATGAACTATAGTATTAACTGCTTTCTCAATTTGTGGTAACGCCTCTGTTACTACATCAGCAATTTTTTTGTCTTGCTCATTCATTAGCCGAATAATTTCCAACGTTGAAAGTTCATGAAGATTCTCTGACTCAGCATTTTTCATCTCCGTTAATAATTGCTCGTTTTCCTTCGACATTATTGTCCCTCCTTCTATTAAGTATTCGACATGATTCTAAATGTTTAAATGCTCTTGATTTGGGACAACTTATCTTCCGGTACACTTTACGATAAACCTACCTTTTTAAAAATATGTTTATGATCTCCATAGGGCGGAAAGGTAATTTGTCCAAGTATAACTGGCTCTTTAGCTCCAGTGGCACTTGGAACATTCGCTTTTTGCTGATGAATGGACTCGTTAGCAAGAATTGCAAAACCAATAGCCTCTTTTTCATCAGTTGTCATGCCGAACTGATCAACTACAAAAACTTGTTTGTCAGGCAATAGTTGTTTAATCGTTTGCAATAATGTTCTATTATGGGCACCCCCACCACTTAAAATAATATCTTCTATTTGGGATGTAGGGAAAATAAATTTGTTATACGCATCAACTATTGAATAAGCTGTAAAGTAAGTAGCCGTAGCTATCAAATCTTCTTTTGGTAGATGATGATATGACTTTAAAACTTTTTTTGTATATTCTCGACCAAACTCTTCTCTCCCAGTTGATTTTGGAGGCTTTAAACTGAAATAATCATGATTCATCCATTTAAACACAATGTCTTTGTGGACTTTTCCCTTTGAAGCTATCTGGCCACCCTTATCATAAGAAATATCGAAAAGATTCCTGCATAACTCATCAATAATCATATTTCCAGGTCCGGTATCAAAAGCATATACATCCTTTAATTGAGCATTTTTTTCGATAACTGTACAATTGCCTATTCCACCTATATTCTGCAAAATTCTGCCCTTCGTTGCATCATTAAATAATAGCCAGTCTATATACGGAATTAATGGAGCACCTTCTCCGCCTGCAGCGATATCCATTGTTCTGAAGTTTGATATTACCATTGTGTTTGTTTCATATGCAATAACTGATGGGTCACCGATTTGTAATGTTGATTTAGCTAATGGAAAATTTGCCTGTGGAATATGATATAACGTTTGACCATGTGACCCAATCAGATCTAATTCTTCTAAAGGAATATTTGCTTTTTTACAAACTTGTTTAACTGCATCGGTAAAAATAGTAGCCATTTTAAAGTTTAAACTACAGATTTGTTCTATGTTAGATGTTTTATTATCCATTGATGATAATAACTCTTGTTTTATTGATTCATTATAAGGTAATGATATACTCTCCATTACTTCTGCTCTTGTATTTCTCCCAAAACCTTCAATCCTAACAAGGGATGCATCAATTCCGTCTAAGGAAGTTCCAGACATGAGCCCTACAACCAACATGCTCATTTAATTCTCCTCCATTCTACTTTTCCAAGCAGGAAGAGCTCCAACAACTACTGGTTTATCATTAAAAATGGGTGAGATGTCGACTGAATGTTGACGTAGTTTATTTATAAAGCACGTTTGAACTATTTCATTTTTCTCTAATAAACTACCTCTACAACCGATTTTTATCGGTGATTTTAATTTTAGTCTCTTAATAAGTTGCAAAGTTTGGCTTGCTAATTTTTCTCCTGCTAGTTCTAATATATTCAAAGCATGTTCATTCTCGTCTTTCGCTAGTTTGTAAATAAAATAAGCAATTTCTGCTATTTCTGCTTTAGAAGAGGAATAAACAAATTCTTTTATGTGTGATGAATGGTATAATTTGTATTCGGAAGCTAATGACTTTGAAAAAGCCGTTTGAATGCCCCCTTGGTCTATTTCATATATTATTAATTTTAATGCATGTAAACCAATATCATAAGAACTGCCTTGATCACCTAATAAATGTCCCCATCCGCCGACAGTGAAGATATCCGAATTGTTTTTTCCTAAAAAAACTGAACCTGTTCCTGCTATTGCCAAAATACCATTGCTATTTCCCAAAGTGGAATAATAGGCAAGTTCTGCATCGTTCAATAACAGGATTGGCAATTGAAATTCATTATTCAAATATTCTTCGAGGAGCAGTTTCAGATTACCTTTTTCAATACCAGCAACCCCCATAACAATGAATTCGCAATACTTACCATGTTCGCTTTTTAAACAAGCTTTAACAGCTTCTCTTATATTCTCTCTTGCGTCTGTGTAGTTCACTGTTACATTGCCCGGACCATTTATCATTTCAAATATTATATTTTCATTGCTGTCTACAATTGCCGCATGAGTTTTAGTTCCGCCTGCATCAAGTCCGATATGATACATTTCTTTTCACCTATTTCCATTTCGAAAAAGCAAATTTTTCCCATGGTTTTAGATAATCAATTAAAAATATTTCCTCTTCACGAATTCTTCCTACAACGTTTGTCTTTCCGGAGTTTTCCATATCTTTTAAGGCGATTTGCAATTCACCAGCATATTGTTTATATAATTCATTTTCTATGATAATATCTCCTCTTTTAATATCTCTTGTATTATGGGGTGAAAATGATTCACCTCTATATTTTACACGGCTTTGTGTTGAGCGAATCATATAATCAGATATATCTCCGCGATAAAAATGTGGCTCATCAAAAATGATTGTTTTCTCCAATTCACTAGCTTCATCGACTACTTCAACATTAAACGTGATTTTTTCCTTGTTAATTGTACTTAAAAGTATTAACTCTTCTTCTGATGCGTATGCATTGCTTATTATGACATCGTCAATTAAATCCGTTGCAAATAAGTGTTTTGCTTGCACATCAATAGGCAAGTTTCTATGCATTTCTAGAGTAGGCAATCCTTCAATAATTGGCCAAGGTCCAAAAGTTGCGCTATTTGAAGAAACAAAAGCTGCCGTTCTTAATCCATTATTTTTAAACTTTTCACTACACTCTATAAAGAAATTATAGGACAGTCCAGAATAACGATGTGGATAAAAGTTGTGACAACCTATTAACTTATTGCGATTAGGCTGATAGCTGAGTATGTTTTCAAGATATTTTGTCGAATTACTCATATTGATTTCAATACTTAAGTCGTATGGATTGTACGTCATTAATGATTCTTCATTACCTGTAAAACCAAGATCTAGGCGAATACCATCAACTTCTAAATTTTTAAAGAATGATAAGTCATTGTAAGAAATGCCTAGTTCGTCAAATATTCGTGGATTGATATCGCAAATTACTTCCATATCAAGTTGTTTCGCATAATGGATTGTTTCTTTGAAATTTGCTAAAATCTGTTCTTTGTTCCCTTCGACAGATAGTAAACACGTAAAAATTTTTTTAAATCCGTATTGCTTTGCTAGCTGTATATAATTTTTATCCTCTTCAACTATCGAATGGTTTGGATAAATAGATATTCCAAGTTTCCTCATAGTTAAGCCTCCTAATTGACTTTTTCTTCTAAGAAACTAATTTTTTTAAGCATCTTAATCATTTGCTCAATTAATGAAATCTCACTAATGGATGTCATTAAATGATCCTGTGCGTGTACGAGTAATAATGACATTTTGACATTTTCTCCGTTAATATCTGCCTGAATAAGTTTTGTTTGTGTATTATGTGCTTTATTCAATGTTTCGTTCGCATTCTCCATCTTCTTATAGGCTTGTTCAAATTGATTTTCATGGGCCAACTCGAGAGCTTCATAAGCTATTGCTTTTGCATCTCCACCGTTTGAAATAATATTAAAAATTTCTAACTCCATATCCATATAAAACCCCTCCTAAATTTCTTTAACTTAAAGATACCACAAATGAAATTAAATTTTATGGAATTTAATCATTTTCTTGATTATTAATTTCATTTATCTTATAATACAATCAAATGGAAACCCTTTCAAATAAAAACTAATTAAAAGGAGCAAGCTATTTGTATATTTTAGAAATGATCGAGAAACAAATGAGTTATTTTACAAAAACAGAGAGGCTTGTTGCTGAGCACATCATTAGTAAACCGCAACATGTTGTAAACTACACTACAAAACAATTATCTGCAAAATCTGGAACAAGTGAGGCGGCAGTAATTCGCTTCTGCAAACGTATCGGGATAAACAGTTTTAAAGATTTTAAAATTGAATTAGCAAAAGAGATAAGCCTTGAAAAACATGAAATATTATATGATTCCCCAATTCAATTTGAAGACACTACAGACGAAGTGATTGATAAGGTAATGAAAAAGTCGATAAAGGCACTGCAAACTACATCACAACTATTGTCTACACAACAATTGGATGAAGCCATCCAAGCTCTGTATTCGGCTAAGAGAATCTATTTATATGGTGCGGGGGGCTCATCTATTGTTGCACAAGACTTAACATTAAAATTGCTAAGAATTAATACGTCTGCTTTTCATCATGCAGATATACATGTACAAATGATGAATGCAGCAAATATGGATGAGCGCGATGTTTTATTTGTTGTCAGTACTTCTGGAACAACAAAAGAAGTACTACAATTAATTGATTTAGCAATAGCTAAGAATGCGAAAACTATTCTACTTACACAGCAAAGAAAGTCACAGGCAAGAAGTAAAGCAGATATAATTCTCGATATATCATTAGAAGAAGAGAATATTAGAATCGGCACTATGAGTGCTAGAATTGCTGAGCTAGCTGTAGTCGATGCTTTATTCATAGGTTTATGTATTAAAATGGGTGATTCAGTTTATAACCACATTTTTAGTACACACCATGTAGTATCACGAATAAAAAAATAAATCTACTTGAAGGGGGTGAAAACATGAAAGTACTATTTGTATGCTCTGGTGGGATGTCTAGTGCGATTGTTGTTAACGCCTTAAAAAAAGAAGCCGAGAAACATGGACAAGAGATTGAGGTTAAAGCAATTGGATCTAGTGAAGTATCAATGGAGCTTGAAAATGATTGGGATGTAGTTATGGTTGCACCACAGATAAGGCATCGCTTTGATAATATAAAAAATGAAGCAGATGAAGCTGGTGTGCCATGTGGTGCAATCCCACCTCAAGGTTATACACCATTGGGTGGACCAATTTTATTTAAAGCGTTGAACGAGTTGGTTAATTAGCACTACATGTATGAGAGGAGTTAATTACAATGGGGAAATTTACTGTCTTCCTTGAAAAGAAAGTCTCTAGTCCGATGGCCAGATTAGCTGAACAAAGACATCTTTTAGCTATTCGAGATGGTGTTATTTCATCCTTGCCATTTATTATTGTGGGTTCATTCTTTTTACTAATAGCATCCCCACCTTTACCTGAAGCATGGGCAATTACTCAATGGGCAACTGAACATGCCGCTGAAATTCTAATTCCTTACCGGATGACGATGTTTATTATGTCCCTATATGTTGCATTCGGTATAGGGTACAATTTAGCAAAGTCGTATAAAGTTGACCCTTTGTCAGGTGCACAAATCGCAGTTGCATCCTTATTACTTACGATTACTCCAACTGTAATTGAAGAGTTAGGCTTTGTATTGCCTATGCAATATCTTGGCGGAAGTGGACTTTTTGTCACAATAATCGTATCTATTATATCTGTTGAAATCTTTAGGATATGTAAACAAAAGGAAATTACGATAAAACTTCCAGAGGCTGTACCTGCATCTGTTAGTAGATCATTTGAAGCACTTATTCCCGTTGCCATTGTGATAGTTCTAATGACTATTATTACGGTAGTTATGGGAATAAATTTACATGTAGTTATCGAGAAACTTGTTGCACCTATTATTACAGCTGGTGATAGTTTATTAGGTGTTTTAGTACCAGTATTTTTAATTACATTCTTTTGGTCCTTTGGAATTCACGGCGTTTCTGTTGTAGGTTCAGTTGCCCGTCCTGTATGGGAGGTTTATTTATTAAATAACGCTGAGGCAGCATCTGCTGGTGCAAGTAGTCTTCCTCATGTGGCCCCCGAGCCGTTGTATCAATGGTTTATTTGGGTAGGCGGCTCTGGTGCGACATTAGGCCTTGTAATTGTTATGTTAATATTTTCTAGATCAAAGTATTTAAAAAATTTGGGGAGAACAGTAAGCATACCTAGTCTATTTAATATTAATGAACCTGTTATGTTCGGATTGCCAATTGTTTTAAACCCAATATTAATTATACCGTTTATTGTTACACCTTTAGTACTTACAATTGTTTCTTATTTAGCAACATCTCTTGGTTTAGTATCACCTACGTTTATAAAAGCACCATGGACACTACCAGCACCAATTGGGGCCTATTTAGCAACTGGAGGGGACTGGCGTTCTATTATATTGGTTCTGATAAACATTGCAATTTCTGTAGTTATATACTTTCCATTCTTTAAGATTTATGATAAAAAAATGCATGCTTTAGAACAAGGGGAAGATACAATTTCATAAAATTATAGGGAGGTTGGGACAAAACTATTTTAACATGATGAAATCCGAACGAATCTGCTAACTACCGCTGAGAATATGGCGGTTGTTAAAGATGAGAATTGTTCAAATTTCACCATAAGTTAAAGTTATATCTCAACCTCTGTTTATTAAGGAGGAGTGTATCATGAAGGAATCGAGATTGATACCTCATATTAGCTTTAAAGGTGTTTTCATTTTTATATTTATTCTATTTATCGGAATGTTGATTATCCCTATCCCACTGCGATATTTTCATCTATCTGAATCATTAAGTTATTTTATTAGTGCTGGAGTTTCAGCTTTTATAGGGATGAGTATTGTACTTACAAAAGTAGATGGAAAATCAGAAGATAAAATCCATTTTAAAAAGAGAATACTGATTGCACTAATTATCGGATTTTCAACTAGTGCATTAATGACATTTGTATTTGGAGGAGACATTCTTGAATAATAACCAGATTAAACTAGTGACAATAGGTGGTGGTTCAAGTTAC
Source organism: Oceanobacillus sp. HCA-5259 (assembly GCF_037892815.1). Taxonomy (NCBI): domain Bacteria; kingdom Bacillati; phylum Bacillota; class Bacilli; order Caryophanales; family Bacillaceae; genus Oceanobacillus; species Oceanobacillus sp. HCA-5259. The sequence continues at coordinate 19,487 of NZ_JBBKBV010000048.1, forward strand.
ACACCCGAATTCGTTGAAGGTTTAATTAACAGATATCATGAACTGCCTGTTAAAGAGTTATGGTTAGTTGATATAGAATCAGGGAAAGAGAAACTAGAAATTGTTGGGAACTTGGCAAAGAGAATGGTTAAAAAAGCAAACATACCAATGAAAATATATTTAACACTAAATCGAAAAGAAGCATTGAAAGGTGCTGACTTCATTACGACTCAAATACGAGTTGGTCTCTTAGATGCTAGAATTAAAGATGAACGTATACCTCTTAAACATGGTATGATTGGACAAGAAACAAATGGAGCAGGCGGCTTGTTTAAAGCACTTCGCACTATCCCTGTTTTATTAGATATCGTTAACGAAATGACCGAGTTATGTCCTAATGCATGGCTAATTAATTTTACTAATCCTGCAGGCATAATCACTGAAGCCGTAGTAAAACACAGTAAACATAAAAAAGTAATCGGGGTATGTAATGTACCGATTAATATGAAAATGAGCATTGCAAAACTATTGGATGTATCTGCAGATCAAATACAAATTGTTTTTGGTGGATTAAATCATATGTCATACGGTCTTGATGTATATGTAAATGGTGAATCGAGATTAGACGATGTAATTAAATTGCTAACAGATCAAGAAAATCAATTGACAATGAAAAATATAATTCCTCTTCCATGGGAAAATGAATTTATTAAAGCGTTAAAAATAGTTCCAAGCCCTTATCATCGTTATTATTATAAAACAAAAGAAATTTTGCAGAATGAATTAGAAGGGTTTAGGGGCGGCAAAACCCGTGCAGAAGTAGTTAAACAGCTAGAAGACGAATTGTTTGAACTTTATAATGATCCGAATTTAAATGTAAAACCCCCACAACTTGAAAAAAGAGGGGGAGCTTACTATAGTGATGCAGCGTGTAACTTAATATCCTCTATTTATAACGATAGGTGCGACGTTCAGACATTAAATGTTTTAAATCAAGGTGCCATTACGAATCTTCCTAATGACACAGTAGTTGAAGTTAACTGTATGGTTACGAAGCAAGGACCTGTGCCGCTGACAGTTGGAGAGCTTCCTCATGCTGTAAATGGTTTAGTACAGCAAATAAAATCATTTGAATTGACAGCTATAGAAGCTGCGGTAACTGGTTCTTATGAACAAGCTTTATTGGCACTTTGCATAAACCCACTTATAACAAGTGATGAAGACGCTAGGATAATATTAGATGAAATGTTAGAAGCACATAGGGATTACTTGCCCCAATTTTTCAATCAACAAACATAGAATATATCTTTAACCTATATATAATACGAGAAATTCCTGTATCGAAGAATTTATAATTTTATTTTAGGATTTGGATAAATATATCCGATAACGGTAATGACTTTGCTCATGCTGGTAATGGAAACTTTCATATGGTATTAATAAAGGAATTGGTGGGTGGGGAAGTGTGGTTGTAAATTTCCTACTAACTGATGAAATACATAACCTCAATATACGATTTGCCACAATGGAACTAACTTCATCATTGTTGGGGTAATTTTATAGGCAAAGGAGATAAACCAATGAACATTATGAGGGTAAGAGACTATAACCAGATGAGCGAAAAAGCAACGGAGTTTCTCGTTAATCGCATTAACTCGTTGGAAAACCCAGTTCTCGGTTTAGCAACTGGTTCAACAACAGAAGGACTTTATCAGCGCTTGATTGAAAAGTATAGTCAAGGGGAAATATCGTTTAAACATGTTACAACATTTAATTTAGATGAATATGTAGGTTTGGAACAAAGCGACCCAAAAAGCTATTATTATTTCATGAATGAAAGGTTATTTCGCCACGTAGATATTTCAATGGATCGTGTTCATATTCCGAATGGAGCAGCTTCGGACCTGAAAAAAGAATGTGAAGCGTATGAAAATGCAATTGCACAAGCTGGTGGAGTAGATGTTCAAGTGTTGGGAATCGGCGCCAACGGACATATTGGTTTCAATGAGCCGGGAACACCTTTTTCTAGTAAGACAGATGTCGTTGACTTGGATAAATCTACTATTCAAGCAAATGCGAGATTTTTTAATTCAATAGAGGAAGTTCCGACACAGGCAGTCTCTATGGGAATCGAAACTATTATGAACAGTAAAGAAATTCTTTTAGTTGTTTCGGGTGATACAAAAGCAGATGCAATGGCAAAATTGCTGGAAGGAGAAATATCCGAGGACTTTCCTGCTTCCATTTTGAACAAGCATGACAGTGTAACGGTTATTGTTGATGAGGCGGCATTAGCCGGTTCATAAAAAGTGATTATTTTACTTTGCGTTCAAGCGATACAGCCAATCAAGCTAACCCACCTAATAAGTCCCAATTTTAACCATCTTCAGATCCAATATCGTGTAGTTCGTTGGACGCCAAGTATACACAGTTGATGATGCGGTAGGAGAACTGATAGGAATTATGAGATGGGGCCGTAATAGATTAGGGGTTATATTAATTTTTCTTGATAGATTTTCAACAACATGATGGCATGAATATTTTACTTATTATTTTAGACTAGTACATTATAGTGCGCGGGATTCGTAAAAAATAACTGAGCAAGAGTGACATGATACATTTAAACGTAGTCAGCATAAAAAGACGAAAAGAATCCTATTTTGATCTTTTCGTCTTTTCAGCCGCGTCATACGGTGAGCAATACGTTATTTCTTTCAAATCACACTCCCATATAGGGAGTGACGGCAATCCATCTTCCTGTTTAGCAGTATAGATTTATTTCAATCCACACTCCCCATACAGGGAGTGACCTATCTTCGTATATAACCTCCCCAAACTCTTTAAAATTTCAATCCACACTCCCATACAGGGAGTGACAGATTACCGGAGAAATTAGTGTTTTTCAAGGACGATTTCAATCCACACTCCCATACAGGGAGTGACTCCAGTAGAAGCCGAAACAGTGCGTACGATTTTTATTTCAATCCACACTCCCATACAGGGAGTGACTTTTTATCCTGCTCATTCTTCAATTTCTGCACTTATTTCAATCCACACTCCCATACAGGGAGTGACAGTGCTAGAGGTCCATAAGTATTATGCCATTTGTATTTCAATCCACACTCCCATACAGGGAGTGACTGTTTTTTCTAAGCAAGTACGAAACTCTATACAAATTTCAATCCACACTCCCATACAGGGAGTGACTTCAGCTACAACCGCACTATCGCCAACATAGATTATTTCAATCCACACTCCCATACAGGGAGTGACGGATGCGCTTGATTGGCTTATCAATCGTGTGGAGATTTCAATCCACACTCCCATACAGGGAGTGACCGCTCACATTAGGTGTAATTACCGTAGAATTAGCATTTCAATCCACACTCCCATACAGGGAGTGACTTTGATACGTTGGGCGGATTGTTAGGTTTCACTCGATTTCAATCCACACTCCCATACAGGGAGTGACTAGTTACTCCGTGCCTATCTGTCGCGCTGACCGTATTTCAATCCACACTCCCATACAGGGAGTGACGCTCATACACGTTATATGTCCGAAGTAATCTCCGGATTTCAATCCACACTCCCATACAGGGAGTGACTTACCGTTGTATGTTGATGTTTCATTCTTTACAAATTTCAATCCACACTCCCATACAGGGAGTGACCGCGAGATATTGACATAAACATCTTTAACTTACTATATGTAGTATCGTATCACCTTCACTATCCATAGAACAAGTTAAAAATCAGAAAATCCCCGTATTAATATAAAACTTTATGTGCGAACCTCCTGGGGAATTCATGGGCGCTTCAGGTTCGCGCGTTTTAATTAATGTTTTCCACTAATTTGAGCGTCTGTAAATAATGGAGGTTTTGAAACCTATAGAATTCAATATTGAAATAGAAGATTATAAAAGTTGAGGTTCTGATATAGGTTATAAGATAGATAAACATGTGAAAATCTTACTGCGTGGTTTTTCCATGTTTAAGTAAGCCTTTCGTTTCTTTTGAAGAGTAAACTTCCTGATACAAATTTTTTAACTGTATCGATAAAAACATAAAAATTCGTGAGTCCACCATGCTGATATCTAGGTACTACTATTTAGATATTCACAAAATATCACGGTAATCAACCACTTTATTATGGGGAATTCAATAAATTATAAATGAAGTCCAGGATAAAGAACGTTTCGGGAGTGAGTATAAAATAGACACCCCACCCAGAATATATAGATGGGAGTCTATTTCGCCCCTATTTTAATTATGTTTTTTAAAAGGGTTTCTCAAATACGGAAATGGATTAACAAAATTTTATAATAAGTTAGTAGTGGTACATTGATTACCAGGAAACCAATGGATACAGTGTCAC
>NZ_JBBKBV010000049.1:0-22430 GCF_037892815.1 Oceanobacillus sp. HCA-5259
GTTATTAGAATTAGAAATAACTACCATCTATTATAGCGCAAAAAGACTAGTTTACTAGAATATTAATGGATTTGTAATCTCTTTGTAATATAAGTGAGAAACTTCGACAAAAGATTGGGTGAAATTGGTTTAGCAACGTGCTGAAATGTTTATCTGGTGAGTTTTTCCAGTTCTAAACATAATCCGAACGAACTAGAGCAAAAGGATTCTATTTCTACATATTTCCAGTTTTATCTTCTAAAAATCTCGTAAACTCTTGAACATTTCTAAAAAACCCCCTACTATTTCCATGGGTTTGTGTTATAATCACATATTGTAAAGTGCAATGATAAAGAATATAAATATAGTATATTTAGACTGAAACAAATAAAAATTACATAAGGAATATGGAGGTAACACCATGGAAGAAACAATTTCCTTAAAGGAGATATTTGAGGTAATCAAGCAGCGCATACTGCTTATTCTAGCCATCACACTTGGCGCGGCTGTTGTAGCGGCAGTTGTAAGCTACTTTGTTCTTACTCCGACTTATCAATCCAGTTCGCAGTTCATTGTGAACCAAAGTACTCAGGAGCAAGAAGTCCCGTACAACGTTAACGATATTCGGGCAAACGTCGAAATAATAAATACATATAACGTAATTATCAAAAGTCCAGCTATTTTAGAAGAAGTCATCAGTCAACTGGACCTACCCTACACAGTAGGGGAACTGAGTGAGAACATTGCGGTTGCCAATGAACAAGATTCACAAGTAGTAACGGTTACTGCAACCGATGAAAATCCAGAACTTGCAGTAGATATTGCTAATACTACTGTTGCTGTGTTCCAAGATAAAATTCAGGAGTTTATGAACGTGGATAACGTAGGTGTGTTAACAGAGGCTCAGCTAAGCGCAAACCCATCACCAGTCGCACCTAACCCAATTTTAAACATTGCAATTGCGATCGTTCTAGGTGTAATGATCGGCGTAGGTCTAGCTTTCCTACTCGCCTATCTTGACAACTCCATTACGACAGAAGATGACGTAGAAAAACATCTTGAACTACCGGTACTTGGTGTTATCTCACATATGAATTCAGAAGATATCCGGCCGAATCAAATGAATTTCCAATTGGACAGACAGAAGAGAGGTGGATTTAGTGGTGCGCAAAAAGAATCAGTCTAAACTAAGTAGTAATATCCGCCATCTAATTACAAAAATAAATCCCAAATCGCCAATTTCAGAGCAATTTCGTACAGTAAGAACAAATATGCAGTTTTCTTCGGTTGACAATGATTTGAAGTCGTTTCTTGTAACCTCCTCTGGTCCTGCAGAGGGGAAATCATCAACGACCGCAAACTTAGCTATCGTTTATGCCCAGCAAGGGAAACGGGTATTACTAATTGATGCTGACTTAAGAAAGCCGACAATGCATTATACGTTCCGGCTTGATAATTTGCGGGGGTTAAGCAATGTGCTAGTCGGAGAAGTTACGCTGGAAGAAGCTGTGAATCGTACAGATATCGATACGCTGGACGTGATGACTTGTGGACCAATTCCACCAAACCCTTCCGAATTACTTGGTTCAAGGAAGATGGAGACGCTTTTGAGAGAAGCGAAACTAAGCTATGATCTCGTCGTATTCGATACCCCACCAGTCCTTGCAGTAACAGACGCACAAATCTTGGCTAACTTAGTCGATGGTTCGGTACTCGTTGTCCGTAGCGGCAGTACAGAAATCGAGCCAGCTCAAAAAGCGAAAGAAGCGCTTGCGCCTGCGAAAGCGAAACTACTAGGAGTAGTTCTAAACGACCGGGAGAAAAAAGCATCCAATTATTATTACTATTACGGTACAAACTAGCAATTAAGCTCCTTCCTTTCGCGGAATCAGCGGTAGAGAGGGGCTCTTTTTGCGTGGGTATAATAGTTAGCTTAAACCGTTCTTTAAATAGTATAAAGTATGTAAAAATACCTATCAAAACTCTACAAATTTTGCTATAATGGTATATCAAACAATTTATTTTTTTCTAAAAATGGCGATAAGCGTTTATTTCGTTAGTTGTCAAATGGAGTAGAAATATGGAAGGGGAGTGCTTTTAAAATGATTGATATTCATTCTCATATCCTTCCCGGCATTGATGACGGGGCCCAATCTGAAATCGATAGTTTGCAGATGGCAAGAGCTGCAGTGAACGAAGGAATCACGAAGCTTGTTGCGACGCCGCACCACCGGAATGGGAAATATGATAATGAACGGGATAGCATCGTCCGTTGGGTGGATACACTAAATGAATTGATCTTGAAAGAAGGTATCCCGCTTACTGTTCTACCAGGTCAGGAAACAAGGATAAATGGTGACATGATTGCTGAACTGGAAGATGAAGTCATTTTACCAATCAACCATACCAAGTATGTGTTTGTAGAACTCCCTTCCGACCATGTTCCGCGTTATGCAAGTCAGATGTTATTTGACATTCAAGTTGCTGGATATATCCCGATCATTGTGCATCCAGAACGAAACCAAGAATTGATTGAACATCCAACGAGGCTCTATGAATTTGTAAAAAAGGGTGCTCTTACGCAAGTTACAGCAGCGAGTGTCGTAGGAAAGTTCGGGAAAAACATTCAGAAATTCAGCGGACAAATCATTGAAGCTAATTTGACTCATTTCATCGCATCCGATGCCCATAATACGTCTTCTCGAGGGTTTGCAATGAATGAAGCACTTCAATTGATCCAGAACGATTATGGTGATGATTATGTGAACATATTCCTTGAGAATAGTGAATTGCTAATCGATAACCAGAACGTGAATCGAATGGAACCCTCCAATATAAAACGAAAAAAGTTCCTTGGTCTCTTTTAGTGCAGACCAGGGAACTCTCCATGTGAATGTAGTAGATAAGTATCAACTGTTGAATTAACAACGCAATTACTTTACCATTATATGGTGAAAAAGTACTGTGTCGCTATACATAAGAAAAATAATTACTGACATGAAGGCTTAACCCTCATGAGAAAGGAGAACCCATGTCCTATTCAAAACGTTTATCATTGCTCTTCTTACTAGACACGATAATCGTTGCAACAGCAATATTTGTTGCAGCATGGATTGTATATCCTGCGTATACTGACATACTAACTTCTACTGCAATTATTTCATCTGCTATCGCACTCGTTATCTTTCATCATTTATTTGCAGCTGTTTTTAAACTTTATAAAAAAGTGTGGTCCTATGCTAGTGTTGGGGAATTAATTGCCATTGTTAAAGCTGTGACCCTAACTGTCATCTCTGCTGGAGTAGTACAGTTTCTGTTAAATGACTTTTCAATTCTTCGCCGTGCTTTAGTCGTTACGTGGCTATTACATATTGTATTAATTGGAGGATCTCGTTTTATCTGGCGAATGTATCGAGATCGTTATATCAGCAACAACAATAAATTGCAAAAACGGACACTTGTCATCGGGGCCGGAGCTGCCGGGGCAATGATTGTTCGCCAATTACAAAATGAACATAATATAGAACTCGAGCCAGTTGCATTTGTTGATGATGACCTAAGTAAACAAAAGATGGAGATGTATAACCTTCCAGTTGTCGGAACAGTCAATGATATCCCAAGAATTGTTGATGAATATGATGTTGAACATATTGTAATTGCGATTCCCTCATTAAGAAGTGGGGAACTGAAAAATATTGTCGAGGCTTGCGCGAGTACGCCAGCCCAGGTGCAAATGATTCCGAAAATCGAGGATCTTATGACAGGAAGAATTACGGTAAGTAGTCTGAAAAATATCGAAGTAGAAGATTTACTAGGGCGTGAACCCGTTAAACTTGATATTAATGCCATTTCAGAATATGTAACGGGAAATACGGTGATGGTTACGGGCGCTGGCGGCTCAATTGGTTCCGAGATCTGTCGTCAATTGATGCGCTTTTCGCCGAAGAAGATTCTCCTAGTCGGACACGGAGAATACAGCATTTACAAAATCGACATGGAGCTACGAAAAGCATATGGGGAAGAACAGATCGAGATTGTTCCTATTATTGGGGATGTGAAGGACCGAAAACGTATTTTTGAAATTGTCGGGGAACATCTGCCGGCAATTATTTATCATGCAGCTGCACATAAGCATGTTCCATTGATGGAGTATAATCCGCACGAGGCTGTGAAAAATAATATTATTGGTACGAAAAATGTCGCTGAAGCTGCGGACAAGTTCTACGTTAGGACGTTTGTTTTAGTTTCCACGGATAAAGCAGTAAACCCAACGAATGTGATGGGAGCTTCTAAACGTGTTGCTGAAATGGTTGTACAGAATTTAGCTAAGCAGAGTGATACGAAGTTTGTAGCTGTCCGTTTTGGTAATGTGCTTGGAAGTAGGGGGAGTGTTATCCCGCTTTTCCGTAAGCAAATTGAAAATGGCGGGCCAATAACGATAACTCATCCTGATATTACGAGGTATTTTATGACGATACCGGAAGCATCGAGGCTTGTCGTTCAAGCTGGGACTCTTGCAAAGGGCGGAGAAATCTTTGTCTTGGATATGGGTGAGCCGGTGAAAATTGTTGACTTGGCTAAGAATTTAATCAAGTTGTCGGGCTATACTGAAGACGACATCAGAATGGAGTATTCTGGTCTGAGACCTGGTGAAAAGATGTTTGAGGAGTTATTAGGTGAGGACGAGGTTCTTCCTGGTGAGGTTTATGAGAAAATTTATGTTGGGAGAACGGTTGAGGTTCATCCAAGTTTAATTGAAGAATTACTTGAGCATTTCATGGAGTTTGATCGTGTGGAGTTAAAAGAAGAATTGATGAAGATTGTTTATTTGGAGCGGGAGCAGTTGGCTGTTCAGGCTTAATTTTAAGTAATTAATATAATTATAATACAAAGCGGAGGACTTGATATGAAAAAAGTAAGAAAAGCGATTATTCCGGCGGCTGGACTAGGTACAAGATTCTTGCCAGTAACTAAGGCGATGCCGAAAGAAATGCTACCAATTTTAGATAAGCCAACTATTCAATATATTGTGGAAGAAGCAATTGAATCTGGAATAGAAGATATTATTATTGTAACAGGTAAAGGAAAGCGGGCTATTGAAGATCATTTTGATCATAATTATGAATTAGAGCAAAATCTATTAAATAAAGAGAAATATGATGTGTTAGAAAAAGTTAATCATGCCTCCAACATTGATCTACATTACATCCGTCAGAAAGATCCAAAAGGATTGGGACATGCAGTATGGTGCGCGCGTAAATTTATTGGGGATGAACCTTTTGCGGTGCTTCTTGGAGATGATATCGTACAGGCTGAGACCCCAGGATTGAAACAATTGATTGAACAGTACGATGAAACAGGTAGCTCTGTTGTAGGTGTTCAGCAGGTTTCAGAAGATGAAACAGATCGGTATGGCATTGTTGATCCAGGAGAAAAAGAGGGGAGAAGGTACAAAGTTAATAAATTCGTGGAAAAGCCGGCAAAGGGAACAGCACCTTCAAACCTGGCAATTATGGGACGTTATGTGTTTACACCTGAAATATTTAACCTCTTAGGCGAGCATGAAATTGGTGCGGGTGGAGAAATACAATTAACGGATGCGATTGAGAAGTTAAATGAAACTCAAAATGTATATGCTTATGATTTTGCAGGGAAGCGATTTGATGTCGGGGAGAAAATGGGTTTTGTTAAGACAACGATAGATTTTGCTTTAGAGGATCCAGAGATGAAAGATGAATTGTATTTATTCTTACAAAAAAAAATAAATGAACTGCAACCAAAGGTTATTAAATAATACGTTAGTAAGGGTCTGTTGAAATAACAAAATGGATAAAATATAGAACCAAAACTTAGCAGAGAGTGTTAAAGAAGTATTTGAATAATTACCCACAGATATTTCTTGAATTTTATTTTATAGATTCTGCTCATGAAAGAGTGATAAATATTATGACAGCGAAGGTAGCAAAAAAGAGAATTTTTCTCTCATCTCCTCATATGAGCGATGCAGGTTACGAACAACAATTTGTTCAAGAAGCATTTGATACCAATTGGATTGCACCCTTGGGAGAAAATGTGAATCAGTTTGAAATAGAATTAGCAGCTAAAGTAGGCTCTGAGAATGCTGCTGCATTGTCATCTGGTACAGCAGCAATCCACTTAGCGCTTAAAGCAGCTGGAGTCGGAGAAGGAGATATTGTATTTTGTCCAAGTCTCACGTTTTCAGCGACTGCCAACCCAATCATTTATCAGAACGCTACCCCGGTGTTTATTGATAGTGACTATAAAACTTGGAATATGAGTCCAGAAGCATTGGAAAGGGCATTAGAAAAGTATCCAGAAGTTAAAGCTGTGATTGTTGTTCATTTATACGGATTATCTGCAGATATGGACCGAATTATGGAAGTCTGTAAAAAACATAATGTAGTAGTTATAGAAGACGCTGCAGAGTCACTTGGTACATACTATAAAGGGAAACATACCGGAACAATTGGTGATTATGGAATATTCTCTTTTAATGGAAACAAAATAATTACTACTTCCGGTGGAGGAATGCTCGTATCCGATAATGAAGATGCTATTAAAAAAACGAGATTTTGGGCGACGCAGTCTAGGGATCCGGCAAGACATTATCAGCACAGCGAACTTGGTTACAATTACCGAATGAGTAATATTGTTGCGGGGATTGGTAGGGGCCAGCTAAAAGTGCTTGATGAACGTGTAAAGAAAAAACGCTATATTTATGAGTTTTATAAAAAAGAATTAGGTAAACTTGAAGGTGTTAGTTTTATGCCAGCGAATGAATGGGATGAGCCGAATTACTGGTTAAGCTCTATTACGCTTAATGGAAAAATACGGCCAAATGAAATCATTGAAAGACTTGAAGCAGAAAATATTGAGTCTCGTCCTGTGTGGAAACCGATGCACTTGCAACCCTACTTTGAAAAATATGATTATGTTGGTGGTCAAGTCTCAGAGAATTTATTCGAAAATGGGATTTGTTTGCCAAGTGATACGAAAATGACAGATGATGATTTAATTAGAGTTACCGAAGTTATAAAGCAATGTTTTATTTAAAATGATTATATGCTCGTTTATGTACATGAAATATCTATGGAGGAGTAGCCATTGTATCAATATATTAAAAGATTAATAGATGTTATTGTTTCTTTTTTTAGTATTATTATTTTGTCTCCCGTAATGTTATTAGTTGCTTTGTTTGTTAGAGTGAATCTAGGTAGCCCTGTAATTTTCACACAAGAAAGAGCAGGATTAAATGGGGAAATATTTAAGTTGTATAAATTTCGTAGTATGACTAATGAAGTAGATGAACAAGGTAATCTTTTGCCCAATAACAAAAGATTGACTAAATTCGGTAAGATACTTCGCTCAACAAGTATGGATGAGTTACCCGAGTTATTTAATATATTGAAAGGTGATATGAGTTTTGTAGGACCTAGACCATTATTAACTGAATATCTTCCGAGATATAGTGACGAACAAAAAAAACGGCATAATGTTAGGCCAGGATTGACTAGTTTAACAGCAGTCAATGGTCGTGCGAGCTTATCTTGGGATGAAAGATTGAAAATGGATGTTTGGTATGTTCGTAATCTGAGTTTCTTATTAGATTTTAAAATAATTTTAAAAACATTTATTACTGTTTTTAAACGTGAAAATATTAGCGGCGATAGAGGGAAATTTATGGGTTCCTCACAAGATAGCGATGCTCACGAGAGAAAAACTACATAACGCATTTACGGAGGAAACGATGTCTAAGTTAAAAATAAAAGAAATAGTTAATTACTTAGAAAGTACTGGTTATAAATTTATTTTTAAGGGTGATGAAAACAATCTTATAAGTGGGTTTTCTACGCTCTTTAACTACCAAGAAGGAACAATTACATTTGTTTCTTCGCTTAATAGCTTTAATGACCATGCTGCTCTTTTTAAAGATAGAAAAATACAATTAATTATAATTGATCCTGATGAAGAAATTCACGAAAGTTTTACAAATGTTATTAGGATTGAAAAGCCAAAAAAAGTATTTTTTTCTATACTAGACCACTTTTTCACTGAAACTTCAAATGAAGATATGTTTATGATAGTAAATAATCATCCAGCGGATTCCAAAAGGTCTTTTATATCAGATAATGCTTTAATAGGAAAGAATGTAAGAATCGGAAGTGGTTGTGTTATAGAAGAGGGGGTGTATATTGGCGATAATACAAATATACACCACAATGTCGTAATTAGAAGTAAAACAAAAATAGGAAAAAACTGCACTATTTTATCAGGAACAATTATTGGAGAAAGTGGTTTTAATCCTTTGAAAGAAAATGACAACAGTAGAAATTTAATAAAACATTATGGCGGTGTTACCATTAAGGATAATGTTCATATAGGTGATAATTGTAACATCAGTAAAGGTTCAATAGAAGATACAATAATTAAAAGTGGTGTGAAAATAAATAAACAGGTTATCTTAGCTCATAATGTAAGAGTGGGTGAACACACTGTATTTACGGCACCTACATTTGTAGGCGGCAGTGTTCAAATTGGTGAAAAGTGTCATATAGCTGCGACGGTAATTCGTAATCAATGCAAAATAGGAGAAAATGCAACATTAGGTCTTGGGTCTGTTGTTGTAAAAGATGTTGAAGCAGGAGAAACAGTTATAGGAAATCCTGCTAGGCCAATGGTTAGATAGGAGAAGGTAAAATGAATGTATTAGTTTTTGCGCCTCATAATGATGATGAAGTTTTAGGTGTTGGTGGAACGATTGCAAAGCATGTATCCTTAGGTCATAACGTATATGTGTGCGAAGCAACAAGTGGTAGAGATAAAGAGAGATTGGCTAACATAAGAAGCGAGGCACTTAATGCACATAGGATGCTTGGTGTAAAAGAGACGTTCTTTTTGGATCTGCCAGTGGTCGGTTTAGCTGATATACCAAGAAAAGAGCTAAACAAAAGCATGTATGACATAGTCATGAAAATTAAACCAGAGGTTGTTTATATACCGCACAAAGGTGACATGCACATCGACCATACAATGGTTGCCGAGTCTGCAATGGTTGCTTTAAGACCAGTAAACAATCCACAACTCAAAGCGATATACGCGTACGAAACATTATCTGAAACAGAATGGAATATTCCATCTGCTGACAATGTATTTGTACCCAATGTCTGGAGTGACATTTCTGATACAATTGATAAAAAGCTAGAAGCTATGAAGTGCTATAAATCTCAGTTATATGATTTTCCACACCCGCGTTCATTAGATGCAATAGAAGCTTTATCAAAATTAAGAGGTTCAACAATATGCGTTGCCAATGCGGAAAGTTTTATGCTGATTCGATCGTTAATATGAGTTAATTCATTATCGAGGAGGAAGGTCTTGTGGTATACGAGATAGGGAGTCAGTTTGAATTAGATAAAACAATAGAAGTTAAACATCAGAATGCAGATTGGCTTCCAAATCTTGGAGATACAGCCTTCACATTCTCAGGTAGAACAGCCATTGAATTAGCATTGGAAGATATAAGCCGTACTAGACAGGTAGAGAGTGTTTATATGCCATCTTATTGTTGCGCTTCAATGGTAGATCCTTTTATAAAAAAAGGGATTGATGTTCAATATTACGATGTTAGTTATTGCAAAAAAACTGGCCTAAAGTATGATATAAAACTTGATAGTAAATGTGATATTTTCTTTGCTATGAGTTATTTTGGTTTAGAAGAATTTAAAATGGAAGCAGCAATAGAAGTATTCATCAAAAGAGAAAAAGTAATTATTGAAGATATTACACATAGATTGCTGTGTGAACAACCTTACTCAGCTAAGGCCCACTACTGTATTGCAAGTCTTAGAAAATGGTTTGCTGTCCCAACAGGAGGCTATGTAACGAAGAGTAATGGAACAATTTTAAATAAGCCTTATTTAAATAGTGACGATCTGGTTAAAGATAAAATTGCTGCTATGCACGAAAAACATCAATATTTACAAGGATTTAATAATGAAAAGGAATCTTTCCTAACCAAATTTAAAAAGTTTGATCAAGAGATTGGGTATATAGATTATAACCATCAAATAGATAGTCTGTCACTAAATATAATTGAACACTTGGATATAGATGACATAAAAATAAAAAGACGAAAAAATGCAGCTGTTTTATATAAGGGGTTAGCAAAATTTAAAAATATAAAATTCTTATTTCCAGAACCTGATTTAAATAAATATTGTCCTCTGTTTTTACCTGTTATGCTTTCAAACGAGAAGCGAAACGAATTGCGTAAGGAACTAGTTGAAAACAAAGTCTATTGTCCAGTTCATTGGCCGCAAAAAAAAAGCATAAATAATATATGGGAAAATGAACTTTCAATCATTTGTGATCATCGATATAACGAATTAGACATGAAGTATATACTAGATGTTGTAGGGGCTTGGTATAAGCAAAATATGTAATGATACAGATGTTAAAGTATTTTAATTTAAGTAGGAGTGCTACAGATAAATATGCTGGATATATATTTTGATGAAAATTATGGTAGGCTTTATGAAAAAATAGAAAAAGGTCAGTGTCATTATTTTAACTATGAAAGTGATTATGGAAAAGTTTATCATATGTTTATTAAAAGAGAGATACCGATAAAAATAAATGATACTGTTTATTATGATTTAGTCACTCCATATGGCTATGGTGGACCATTAATTATAGAATTTATTGAAGGACAAAAAGATACATTATTAAAAGAATTCGAGGAAGAGTTTAGTAAGTATTGCGAAAACAATAATATAGTAAGTGAGTTTGTTAGATTTCATCCTATATTTAATAATAGTGATGAATTTAAAAGTGTATATAATGTTAATTACATTCGAGATACAGTGGGGACAGATTTACTTACTTACGATGATCCATTTCAGTCAGAGTTCTCCAAATCCTGTAGGAAGAATGTAAGAAAAGCATTGAAAAATGGAGTACACTTCAAAGTAACAGAGAACCCTTCTGATATAAGTAGCTTTAAGAAGATATATTATTCCACGATGGATCGGAATAATGCTTCCGATTATTATTACTTCGACGATGATTATTTTAATAAATGTCTTGAACTTTTCCCGGAAAACTTGTTAACTGTTGAAGCTATTTATAATGATACTACAATTGCGATGGGTTTTTATTTTATTTATGACAAAATAATACATATTCATTTGTCAGGTACTTTAAGTGAATATCTATATTTATCTCCCGCTTACATCTTAAGATATGCCGTAACATTATGGGGAAAAGAGAATGGATATGAAATGATACATCATGGTGGAGGTAGGACAAATGCTTCCGATGATGGTTTATACTTATTTAAAAAACAATTCGGTAAGAATACAAACTTTGAATTTAAGATAGGAAAGAAAATCTGGAATAGTGAAGTGTATAATAGTCTATGTGAAGTAACTAATGTCGAAAAAAATACCAATTTTTTCCCAGCATATAGACAAGTATAGAATTTATTCTGATAGATAGGGTGGATATTAAATATGACTGATTTAAAGGGAAAAAGACTATTAATCTTAGGAGGATCCAGAATTTCTTGCGAAATTGTTAAAAAAGCACAAGAAATGGGAATTTATACAATGGTAACAGATTGGTATCCCTTGGAAAACTCTCCTGCAAAGCAAATTGCAGATGAATATTTTATGACTAGCACATCTGATATTCCAGAAATGGTAAAACTGATAAAAGAAAATAATGTAGACGGTGTGTTAACAGGATTTACTGATTCTGTTTTACCTTATTATGCACAAATGTGTGAAGAGGCTGGATTACCTTGCTATGGTACAAAAAATCAGTTCGAGGTATTAACTAATAAAAATGAGTATAAAAAGATGTGTCGTGACTTTGGTGTTCCTGTAGTGGAAGAATATGAGATTTCAGGTAATATAGAATCTGCTACTTTAGAACATATAAAATACCCTGTATTAGTTAAACCCTCAGATAATAGTGGAGCTAGGGGAATATCTATATGTAAAAACAGAGCAGAACTTATAAATGGATATAAAATAGCGATGGAATTTTCACAAAAGAAAGAAGTGCTTATTGAAAGATACATAAAAGGTGAAGAGGTCACTATTTTTTATATGCTTCAAGATGGAGAAATATATCTATCAGGTATGGGAAATAGACATATTAAACATAATCAGGAAAATGTTATAGCATTGCCTGTAGCATATACATTTACCTCAGCTCACGTGGATAGATATGTGAAATATACAGATCCAAAAGTCAAAGAAATGTTTAAATCTCTTGGTATGGAAAATGGAATGGTATTTATGCAATGCCTAGTTGAAGATGGAGAATGCATTATTTACGATATTGGTTATCGTTTAACTGGGACATTAGAATATAAACTAATTGAAGAAACATGTGATTACAACCCTTTAAAAATGATGATTACACATGCGATTACAGGTGATCAAGGAGAACCATTATTGAAAGAAAAAGCTTCACCTTATTGGAAGAAATACGCTTGTAATGTATCATTCTTAGGTAAACCAGGCGTAATAAAGAAAATTGAGGGACTAGATGAAGTAAAAAAAATACCTAATGTGTTGGATGCAGTATTGGCTCATGAAGAAGGTGATGAAATACCTGAATTAGCAAAGGGAACACTCAAGCAGATTATGTTAAGGGTATTTGCTACGGCTAAAACAGAAAGTGAACTAAAGAAGTTATTAGAAGAAATATATAATACACTTGATGTTAGATCTCTAGATGGTGAGAATATGCTGTTGGAAGGGTTAGATATTGCTCAGCTGGAGGAGGGTGTCTTGGTTTGAGTGAAAATAAAACAATATTAGTTAGTGGCGCTAGTGGCTTTTTAGGAAAAGAACTAGTCAAGCAATTACTAGAAGGAACTGATTATCGTGTTATAGCGATAACCTCTAACAAAGATAAATTATTAAGTAGATTTAAACAAAGTAATAATTTATTAATACTGAACAGGTCTACCTGGTTAGAAGAAATACCTGAGGATACCAATATAGATATACTTGTGAATTGTGCATTTCCACGAAGTTCAGAACCTGAAAAGTTAGCAAGAGGGTTAGATTTCACGGAACAATTCATTCGGGAAACAATTGAATTAAACATAAAAAAAATAATAAATATATCCTCGCAAAGTGTTTATAGCCAGAAAGAGAAATCCTCAACTGATGAAACAACACCTGTTAAACCGGAATCCCTTTATGGAATGACAAAGTATGCAACTGAAAGAATTGTAGCCTCGTTATGCGAAAGTTCAAGTCAAAATATTAATTATTCTAATATACGCTTAGCGAGTTTAACAGGTATTGAGTTAGAAGTGAGGATGACAAATCGATTTGTTAGGCAAGCATTGGAAGGCAAGCCTATTATAGTTAATGGTGGCAGTCAGAAAGTATCCTATTTAGAAGTAAGAGATGCGGCAGCAGCACTTATAACCATGATAAATACTGATTCTAGTATCTGGAAACCGGTATATAACCTTGGGAATTTTGATCACCTGTCAGTCTTGAGTATTGCCAAGACAGTTAAAGAAGAAGCTAAAAATTATTCTGTGAAAAATGTAAATATTGAAGTGAAAGGTGATTCAAGTGATTTTAATAATCTTGTTAATACCGATTTGTTTAACTGGGAGTTTCAATGGGAGCCTAGATATACAATTCCCTTAATGGTTAAAGATTTATTTGAGCATTATACAGCAGATGAATAATGGGAGGTAGCGGCTATGTATGTTCTCACAATAGGGCGATCATATCCAAGCAAAGCAACTGGCATGATGGGTATTTTTGAATTAGAACAAGCTAGAGCTTTGAGTAATAATGGATGTGAAGTTACTTATGTATTTTGTGATACCAGGTCAATTAAAAGTTTGCGTAAATATGGGAACTTTAGAGGAAAGACCGATGATGTCAACATATACGGTCAACATCTTCCAATAGGTGGGCTTACACAAAATATATTTGAGAAGATTAAATCTCGGTATCTTAAAAAAGTAATCAACAAAGCAATATCCAATCATGGATTTCCAGATGTAATACATGTCCACTTTCCATTATTAACCTTAACGGAAGAAATTTGGAAGTTTTTAAGAAGCTTTAATAGACCAATAGTAGTCACCGAGCATTGGACTAAAGTTCAGACTAAATCTTTAGAACCGTTTAGAATTAGTTTCCTTAATAAAGTAGTTGATGAAGCAAACGAATTTATATGTGTTGGAGAGCCCTTAAAGAAAAGCGTTTTTGAATTAACTCATACTGAAAAACATATTAGAGTTATACCTAACATGGTTTCTCCTTTGTTTTATTTTCAACAGGCTACAGGTAATAATGAAAAAAGCAATCAATTTGAATTTATAACGGTAGGACGACTAGTGGAAGTAAAAAGATTCAATGTTGTAGTTGAAGCTTTTTCTAAGGCATTTTCGAATAATAAGAATGTGCACCTTACAATAGTTGGCGGGGGTCCCCTATATGATAAACTGAATCAACAAGTTCAGAATCTAGACATGAAGGATCAGATATCGTTGCTTGGCTTCTTGTCTCGTGAGGAAACGGCAAAAAAAGTACGAAAAAGTGATGCATTTGTATCTGCAAGTGTATTGGAGACCTTTGGTGTTCCGTTCATTGAAGCTATGGCTAGCGGTAAACCTGTCATAGGTGCTGTTGGTGGTGCAATAGACACCTACATAGATGAATCAAATGGACTTTTATTTCAAGCAGATAATGTTGATGATTTATCAAAATCATTAAAATTTATGGTCGATAACCGAATGAATTACAATGAAAGACAAATTGCTGAAAAAGCTGATCATCTATTTAGTGAAAATGCAGTTGCTAAAAATCTAATTGATACATTTAATCAATTGATTAAAAAATAAAAAGGTTGAGCTAAAATTACATAATTTATTGAAAGAGTAAACCATCTTATACTTTAGAGATTAGAGGAGTTCTAACATGAAGGTTTTATTTATTGCTTCATATTCTGGAACATCGGGAGCGAGTCATTCGCTAATAACATTGGTTAATATTTTAAAGACAAAAGGTGTAGAGCCTTTTGTCATTTTGCCTACAAAAGGAAAGATGGAAAGTGAATTAATAAATCATAATATACCATATAAAGTAATAAGGTTATTTAATTGGGTAGTCCCGATGGAAAAGAAAAATTCAAAAAAAGAAAAAATAAAATGGCTTGTTAAATATGTTATTAACTTAATACAAGAGTTTCGTATATCAAGTTTAATAAGTGAAAATAACTTTGATTTAGTACATATAAACGCTATTACAGCGGGTTGGGGAGCATTTGCTGCTGAGAAAAATAGGTTGCCATTAATCTGGCATATTAGAGAGTTTTTAGAGGAAGATTTAAATAAGGAATTTAGAAATAAAAAGAGAGCATTAAAAAAGTTAAATAAAGCGACTACTATCATATCTATATCGAAAAGCGTATCTGCTAAGTATCTAAAAGTTATACCAGATACTAAAATGATAACAATATATAATGGGGTAGATCAAAAAAGATTTTCTAATATAGAAAATAGCATATTTTCCAGAGACACAATCACTTTAACTATAGCTGGAAGAATTGTAAAAGAAAAAGGACATGAAGAAACTATACTCGCTTTAAAGGAACTTGTAGAAAGTGGAATTAAGAGCATAAGATTACAGATTGTGGGAAGTGAAGGAAACAGCGATTTTATTTCGAGGATTAAGAAAATCATAAGTGAACTAAACTTAGATGATTACATTTCTTTTTTAGGTTACAGGAAGGATATGGTTAATATTTGGTCAAACTCAGATATCGCAATTGTGAGCTCGAAAGCTGAAGCTTTTGGAAGGGTAACTGTTGAGGCGATGATGTCTGGAGTTCTTGTAATAGGTGCAAATAGTGGGGGAACAGCGGAACTAATTAATAATAAATATGGTTTAGTCTATGAACAAGGGAACTATAAATCCTTGGCTGAAAGATTATTTTATGCACTTAATAACAAATCTGAGATGATTAGAGTTGCAGAAAAGGCTAAGAAACATAGTTTTGAAAATTTAACAGCTGATCTAAACGCTAAAAAAATATATGAAGTATATAAAAATTTAGTTTGAATATGGGATTTACTATCCTTATTCGTTTTAATCGGAATTGAGGTTTTATAAATTGTACTCGAATACCAAGGAAAAGTATAAAGTAAGTATGACCGGAATATTAGTTATATTGTTGATTCCCTTAATACTTCCCGACTATATGCAACAGTTGGGGATGGTAACTAATGTTTTCACTCTAATCACTGGAATAATGTTTTTTTATTTATTATTTATCACTTTTTTTAAAAAAGAAATAAACCTATTTATAATTTTCAGCTTCATATTTTTCATTTGGCGTACTTTTTCAAGTTATTATTATTCAAATGGTGTTCTTGATTTGGTAAATAGTTCTAGAATATTAACTTTGATTTTATTAATTAATATAACAATAAAAAAATACCCAAAATCAACATTGCGAGCAATCAGTATTGTGTTTAGCAGTTATATCATTCTTAACCTAATTTCTTACTTTATATTCCCTCAAGGTCTGTATAGAGTGGAAGGTCATCAGTTGGCCTGGCTGTTGGGAATAGAGAATCAATTTGGCTTTGTTTTAATACCAGGAACATTATTAGTTATAATTTATTTTTGGTATGAATACAAAAATGTAAAATGGATTCCGTTAACAATTATTTTATTAACAGTTACCACTCTATTAAAGGCATGGTCTGCAACTGCAATTGTTGCTATATTTTTTGTGCTTATATCATTATTTATTAATCTACGTAAAAATATTAAACCTTTATATAGTTTTATTAGGTTAAGTATTATATATATAATAATCTGGTTTATAGTAGTACGTTTCAATTCAGTTAGTTTTTTTGAGTCTATAATAACGGATTTTTTGGGTAAAGATTTAACCTTTTCTGGAAGAACAAGAATTTGGGATTCTGTATTCGAGTCGATATCTTATTCACCTTGGTATGGGTTTGGTATTAACTCAGAGGTCTTAGGTGGTATCGTTACATTCTTTGCAGCTCATAATATGATACTACAAGTTATATTAGATACAGGATTTATTGGGCTAATTCTTTTTGCTACTTGTGTAATTATCGCTGGAGTTAAATTGCAAAAAAACAAGAATAGCCGTATAAGCGTGATGTTATTAATCGGCATCTTTGGAATACTAATTGGTGGACTTAGTGAGTCTTATAGATTAAACTATATATTTTTATTACTAATCATGTCATATAATATAAAGTATATACAAAGAGACTGATTAGTCTCCTCATCAAGGAACTATATTTATATTTCAATTAAAAAAAATCAGCATAAAACTTATATAAGGAACCATTTAAATGAAGAAAAAAATACTGAAAGTTATTGAAAAGCCTTTTGTAAGAAATGTAATTGTATTATCATCTGGTACGGCGGCAGCTCAAATAATAGCTATGTTACTAACTCCTATTATCACTCGCTTATACGGGCCCTATGCTTATGGCTTAATGGGGACTTTCATGGCTATTATTTCAATAATTGGTCCAGTTGCAGCTTTAACCTTCCCTATTGCCATTGTTCTTCCTAAAAAGGACAGTGAAGCACGAGAATTAGTGAAATTATCATTCCAAATCTCAATATTTATATCTGTTCTCACTGCCTTGGTTTTGCTCGTATTTAGTCAACATATAATAAAAATTTTAGACTTAGAGAGTATCGCACCTTTTCTATATTTAATCCCGGTAGCCATGTTACTGTCTGGAATTTTGCAGATAATTGAGCAATGGTTGATTAGAACTAAACAATTCTCTATTTCAGCAAGGGCTACTGTTCTGCAGGCAATTTTAGTTAACGGTGGAAAAATAGGTATAGGTTTATTTTATCCTATGGCGTCTATACTGATTATATTTACAGCAATAAGACAAGGACTAAAAGCATTTTTACTTTTCTTGTTAGATAAAGATAGTAGAAAGTTATTATCTACTATATCCAAGAAAAAAGTTTCATATAAAAAATTAGTTTACAAATATAGAGATTTCCCTATGTTTAGAGCACCTGAAGTGTTAATAAATGCTATCTCATCAAATATACCAACATTACTATTAACAGTCTTTTTTGGACCTGCTTCAGCTGGTTTTTATGCAATAGGTAGAACCGTTCTTAATATACCTTCACAACTCATAGGGAAATCAGTTGGCGATGTTTTTTATCCCCGTATATCTGAAGCTGCTAATAACAATGAAACTTTGACACGTTTGATTTTGAAAGCTACCTTTTCTTTAGCAGCCATAGGTGCTATACCTTACGGGATTATTATTATATTTGGACCAATTCTTTTTAGTTTTGCATTTGGAGAGGAATGGGTAATAGCGGGTGAATATGCAAGATGGATTGCACTTTGGTCTTATATTGGTTTTATGAATAGACCCAGTGTAATGTCAATCCCAGTGTTATCAGCACAAAAGTTTCATTTGTTATATACAATATTTATGTTAATTATAAGAGTGTCTGTAATGGTAATAGGTTTCTATATATATGAAAGTGACATAATAGCAGTTGCCTTATTTGGTGTATCTGGTGCATTGCTAAATATTGGTTTGATATTCATAGTAGTGCTTATAAGTAAGAAATTCGATCGGTTGCATGGAAATTCATAAATAGAGTAAAATTTTTATTTTTGAAGGTGATATTTTTGATAAAAAAAACGCTTATACAAACATTTCCAAAGTTTTTTAAGTTTTATTCCAATAATAAAAAAATTTTTTATTACAATTACTACAAGTCATTAAAACAGAGTGAATATCAAAAAGCAGTTTCTAAAATATACAAAAAAAGAATGAATGAAAAGTTAGATTGGAATAATCTTAAAACGTATAATGAAAAAATGCAGTGGGCAAAACTTTATGACAATAATGACCTTAAAACGACTTTAACTGATAAATATTTAGTTAGAGATTGGGTAAAGGATAAAGTCGGTGAGAAATATTTGATTCCTCTCTTGGGCGTATGGGAGACGTTTGATGAAATTGATTTTGACCACCTACCCCAAAAATTTGTTTTGAAAACAAATCATGGATCAGGTACAAATATGATAATTAAGAATAAAAAAGAATTAGATAAAAATAAAGCAAGAGAACAGTTTACTAAATGGCTAAGATTAAATTATGCTTATTTGTCGGGTTTTGAAATGCATTATAAGCATATAAAACCCAAGATAATTGCGGAGAAATATATTGTAGATAATGATGGTGAACTAAAAGATTATAAGTTTCTATGTTTTAATGGAGAAGTTTATTTCTGTTGGATAGATGTTGGTAGATTTGGAGATCATCGCAGAAATGTTTATAATTTAAATTGGGAATTGCAACCGTGGACACAACATAAATATAAGAACACAGATAAGCCAGTACCTAAGCCTAAAAACTTTGACTTGATGGTAGATTTGGCTAGCGAATTGTGTGAAGGATTTCCACATGTTAGAGTAGATTTTTATAATGTAGACGGAAAGGTATATTTTGGGGAGATGACATTTACAAATGGTTCCGGTTTTGAAAGAATTCATCCCTACAAATATAATTTGATGTTAGGGGAATTATGGAACTTACCAATCGGTATTAATAAGGAAAAATAATGTGATTTAATTGTAAATGATTTTAATTAAAAGTAGAGCAGATTTAAGGTCTAGTATTAAAGCTATACTTACCGTCTTATGAAAAAAGAATCAAATAACCTTGTTTTATTATTCTAGTGCGTCTAATTTGACGCTTTGTATGGATGCGCATTTTCAAAAGGAAAATGAATACTATATCATCACGAAACAATATGTCTTGGAACAGCAATTCATTTTTTACTCAAGATTATTGTAGATGGTTTGCTTATTTTAGTAGCGGGAGATGCTATTGTCGAATCCTATATTTATCGAAAGAAGTTATTGTTTATTTAAAATTACTTTCGTATTTAGGAGAATAAAGTTAAATGTTGGTTATTTTTTTGATCGTGATTTCAATCATAATATTTGTCTTATTCTTTGCAGCTAAGTTATTAATTGTGAATGATGACATTAGCCAAGTTGATAATACTGCAATTATTTTATTAATGGGTAGCATTGCAGATCGTTCACTAGGAGCCGCAGAACTTTATGAAAAGGGAAAAATTAATAAGATAATAATGGCAGCCTCTTATAGTCCTGGATTTAATCTATTGAAAGAAAGAAACGTATCAATAGAGGGGATTGCAGAAAGAAGTAAAATGGTATTAGAGGAATTAGGCGTTGATAAACAGGATATAGAAATACTTCAGGGGAATACCAAGAATACAAAAGATGAGGCTTTATTATTTAGGGAGTATATAAAAACTACTAATAAAATTGATAAGATAATAATAGTTACATCAAAATATCATTCATTTCGATCGAAGCTGATTTTTAATCATGTGCTCAGAGGATTACAACTTAAGATTTTCTCTGTTCCAACTCCATATGATCCATTTCATTATAAAGGTTGGTATCGTAACCGTTTAAACTCTAAGCTTGTTTTAACTGAGTACATAAAGTTATTTTATTTTATAATTGTAGAAAGCATACAGATTAAAAGGAATGAACTGTAACTTTTTGTAGCGGGCATTTATAAATTTAACTATTTTGTTTTCTTTCACATACTCAATCACAAATTACTTTATGAATCCTAAATATCCAAGTCTCTTTTGACTCGACGTCTGTTACGACTGTATTCTCAAACAAAAAACAAATCCACAGAGAAAATCAAATGAAAAATTGCAATTTCAACCAAGTACCTTAGTTTTAATAAGTTTTCGAAATCCTTCATACTATCCTGGGTGGAGACGCTTTTGTAAAATTATTATAATTGTATATGCCATGGGATAAATTTTTATTATTTGGTATGGGGTTGCAATAAGCTTAAGTTTGCGTTTAGGCTTTATTGAGAACTGAGGTATATTAAAGAAAAACGTTTTAAGGTGACAAATTAATTGAATGAAGGAGAGTATATCGTCTCATGAAAATGACAGTCGCAGGCACAGGCTACGTCGGTTTATCTAATGCAGTCCTTCTAGCACAACACAATGAAGTAACTGCACTAGATATCATCCAAGAAAAAGTAGACATGATTAATAATAAGAAGTCTCCAATTGCAGATACAGAAATCGAGACATTTTTAGAAACAAAAGAATTGAATTTAAAAGCTACAACAGATTCAACGGAAGCTTTTAGAGAAGCCGAATATGTTATCATTTCTACCCCCACAAACTATGATCCAGAGAAGAATTACTTCGATACAAGTTCTGTTGAATCGGTTATTAAGAATGTAATCGAAGTAAATCCGGCTGCGGTTATGATTGTTAAATCAACTGTACCAGTAGGATATACAAAAGAAATACGTGAGAGGTTTAATAGTGATAATATTATTTTCTCTCCAGAGTTTCTAAGAGAAGGTAGAGCATTATACGATAATTTACATCCGTCTCGAATTATTGTTGGAGAGCGATCAGAGCGTGCTAAAAAGTTTGCAGACCTTCTAGTAGAAGGTGCAATTAAGGAAGATATTCCGGTTTTATTCACGGGTTCCACCGAAGCTGAAGCGATCAAATTATTCGCTAATACATATCTCGCCATGCGTGTATCATTCTTTAATGAATTAGATTCCTATGCCGAGTTAAAAGGCTTAGACAGTGAGCAAATCATCGAGGGTGTCGGATTAGATCCCCGAATTGGTGACCACTATAATAACCCATCATTCGGATATGGCGGTTACTGCTTACCAAAGGATACAAAGCAGTTGCTTGCTAACTTTGAAGATGTACCGAATGATATCATTCGAGCGATTATTGACTCGAACGATACTCGTAAAAATCATATTGCTGATATGATTACAAAACGGAATCCAAAAGTAGTAGGCGTCTATCGATTAACAATGAAGACTGGTTCCGATAACTTCAGACAGTCAGCGATACAAGATGTTATTAATCGAATCAGGGAACGAGGTATAGAAGTAGTTATATACGAGCCTGTGCTAGATGCTGAGGAGTTTGACGGTTTACGTGTGTTTAAGGACTTTGATGCATTTACGGCGGAGGCAGATGTGATTGTTGCTAACCGTTTGTCTGAAGAGTTGAAGGATGTTGAAGAGAAGATTTATACGCGGGATGTGTTTAGTAGGGATTGATAGGGTTTAGAGTAAAAACGTTTTTTGTTTAAGTTGAGTAGCTCCAATTGTTGAATTGGGGCTATTTTACGTTTAGCAACAAAATAATCCGCTAATTATGATGTTCCAAGTTTCTGCTTTGTAATACGTGATTATTTCATTCACTTTGTACCATCTTTACATTTCATTTTACCATGATTGCGGACGATTTTTACCAGCTGTGGGGTTCCTCTTTCATACTTTGCTG
>NZ_JBBKBV010000050.1:0-19969 GCF_037892815.1 Oceanobacillus sp. HCA-5259
TCAAAGAGTCAAGGAGATTTTGTATGGAATTCATTCAAGAAGTGATTGCAGACAATCTTGCTGAAATAAGAAAAGCAAGGGGATTAAGCTTTGACCAATTAGCCGAATTGACTGGTGTCAGTAAAGCAATGCTAGCTCAAATCGAAAGAGGCAAGTCCAATCCGACCGTCACTACACTTTGGAAAATCGCTAACGGGCTACAAGTATCTTTTTCAAGTTTTCTTAAGGAAAATGAGAAACCTAAAATCGAAAAAATAGACATGTCGAAGCTCAGTCCTGTCCTCGATGACGGAGGTAATTATCTTGTCTATTCCGTCTTTCCATTTCATCCGGAGAAGAAATTTGAAATTTTCACCGTAGAATTGCAGCCTGGTTTCAGTCACCAAGCAGAGAAGCATATTGGTGAAGAGTATATATTAATCCAACGCGGGACACTTACGATTGAGATTCATGATGAGGAATTTGAATTAAAGGCGCATGAAACCATTAAGTTTCCTGCAAATACAGTTCATGTCTATACAAACGCCACGGATGAGCTGGTCAGATTTTACACCGTTATTTTTTATCCGGAATGATCATAAGAATTTGAACCTCTCATGACTAAGTCACGAGTTTCTTGGGAAGAGAGCATACTTAATGAACGGTGGCATACACGATTTATAAGCAGTTTCTCTTATCGATCAAGCTAGCCTCGTGGTTTTTAATCTTCCTTTGTAAGTTATCATCTCATGCTTGACACCAAAAACTGCCAAAAACGTTGTTAAATCAATGTTTTTAGCGGTTTTTTCGATGGCAAAAATAGCGTACTATTTTCCATTGTAAAACTAAGCCGTAATAGAAAATCAAAAAAAGACAGGCCTTTATCCTTAGAGAGGGAAAAAGACTTGTCTTTTTTTATTAAAGAAATGTTCCGTTACCCTTTTGTTTCTTTCAAATTGCGAACCTTCTCAGGTGTTACATCCTGACCTAACGGGTCCATCACTTTCACCCCAGAAAATGTATCAAGTACTTGCCCGCGGATTGCTCGTAAATAACTTTCCCGAAGCACTTTCTGTTCAGCTTTTTCCTCATGAGTTAGCCCAGCTTCACGTTGCTTTTTAGCTAATTCATTAATTCTCGGTAAGATTTCAATTATGTTATTTTCCTCCTTTTCTTCAATTGGAGCTAGTTTTGCTTCAATCTCCGCTCGACGTTCTTCAAGAAACGGTGGTAAATCAAGTTGCTCGCCTAAGCTTTCGACATCACTATCCACCGTAAATCCTGGTTCATCCGTTGCTATTTCAAAAAGAATGCCGTTTGACTCTCGGAAATACAAGCTCTTGAAGTAGAACCGGTCAACAATACCTGACGAATGGAAACCTCTTTGTTTTACCTGTTCACTCCAATACTCTAGTTCTTCGTCATTTCGCACACGGATTGCCAAATGGTGAATACTGCCGCGACCTGGTCTTTCAGCAGGTCCATCCATATATTTCACAACAATTTCTCCAAAAGCTTCTCCTTCAACGGATTGAAAAATTGCTTCACTTTCATTCCGGATTACCTCTGTATAACCGAACATATCTGTAAGTGTATTTGCTAACTTTTCAAGTCGGCGTACAGTCATTTCAATCGGACCCATTCCTTGAATCTGATACTCTTTCGGAACATTTGATTTCTCCCATGTTTCCCAGTGGCCGATTCTTTCACTCGAAGCAAGCAACACGAGACGCAGTCCATCTGGATCTTCAAATTTTAATGCCGGGCGGTTCGCATATGTCCCTATTTCATCATGATATACGTCATATTTTTCAAAGCGTTCCTTCCAATAATGGAGGCTTTCCACTGATGGTACTAATAACCCGATTCTTGTGATCGCGTTTGTTCCACGGTACGTATGTCCTGACATCGGAATCTCAAAAAAGGTCAGTTCCGTACCCGGACTACCTGTCTTGTCTCCATAAAATAAATGATACATCGATGGATCATCTTGATTCACCGTTACTTTCACACGGCGTAAACCTAATATTTGTTTATAAAAGTGATTATTTTGACTGGCGTTCTTTGTAATCATCGAAATATGATGATGACCTGGTATGGTAAACATGTCAATCTCCTCCGTTTTTAAGTTTACTAGTCAACTGATAGCTAAAAAAATTGTTTATGCTTCATCTTCTAATTTTGCTTCGGTATGCTTCTGTAGTTTTGTCATTAATTTATATAATGTCTTCTGCTCTTCTTCTGTCAAACAACCATTCAGCATCGATGTTTGAAAATCAAGCTGATGGTGAAACACTTGCTGCATCTTCTCTTCCCCTTTATAGGTGAGGGAAATCCATTTCGTCTTCCAATCTTGCTTGCGCTGTATATAACCCTCTTGCTCTAGGCGAGTGAGCATGCGCGATATCCCACCTGGTGATACCGTTACCTTTGTGGCAAGATCACTTTGCATGATCGGCTGGTAAGTGGCTACCTGGTTTAACACATCGAATTGAGCAGCTGTAATATCGAATTGTTTTAGAAATTCATTTGATAATAGGTTACTTTGATGAGTAAATCGCGCAATCCGTAACCAGATTAAAGAACCCAACGTATTCTTTTTCAAATTGCCTCACTCCCTTTCGTCGCTATCACTTTACTACTCAACTGATTGAGATGCAAGGAATTTGTTTTGAATTAAATGTATTATTTTACGCGTAATCTACCTTTGGCATTTATAATCAAGTCCCCCCTTAATCAACCAATTTTTATCCTATATGGAGGAAAAGATGAGGATTTATATAGAGAAAGTGCAAATTATATCACAATACACAGCGTCATTAGCAATACTTTTTTTAAAAGTATTGCTAATGACGTTACGTAATGTGATTTAATTAATTCAGGGGGTTATGGAATGAAAGAAAAACGATATACTGTCGGTGAATTAGCAAAGTTATCTGGAGCAACGGTAAGAACCATTCAATACTACGATAGGATCAATTTACTTGTTGCACAGCGAGATAAGAATAAAAAACTAAGATACTATAACAAAAATGATTTAATGAGGCTCCAACAAATTTTATTCTATAAACGAATTGGCATGCCACTTAAAGAAATTAAAAATCACTTAACAAATTTCAATGATTTCTCTGATATGAAAAAGATTTTAAATAAACAGGTTGATATTCTATTCCAGCAAGAAATGGAAATTAAAATGAATATGATTATTATTGAGGTTGTCAAAAATTCCATTGAGATGAATCCCAATAAGGATATAGAGCCGATAATGAAGCTGATATGCGGCTTAAATAAACAAACTGTATTGGATTATGCAAATGTTGAATACGATGAACAAACTAAAAAGGTATTTCAAAGCAGAGATATTGACTATAGAGAGATTATAGATTTCTACTGGCAGTGGAAACAGCTTATTTTGGAAGCCGCTGCGTTAAAGCTAAACAGTGACCAATATGAAAGTGAAGCGGGATACCAATTGGGAGAAAAATGGGATATATTCATCAAAAACGCTACGGATGACCCTGACATACTGGCGGAATATGAAAGAGGCTCTGAGCTAAGCGACCAATGGCCAGAGGAAGATTTAATTTTATACAATTTTTCCAAAGGTTTCATTGAAGCAGCACATCGCTATTATCTTGAGAGGAAGGATGAAATAAATGATTAAAACAGACAATCTGACAAAAAAGTTCGGTGACAAAACAGCGGTTGATCATTTAAATTTAACTCTTCAGCCAGGAGCAGTTACAGGCTTCCTTGGACCTAATGGATCTGGTAAATCAACAACGATGAAAATGATCATTTCCCTCGTTCAACCTACACATGGAAAAGTAATAATTGACGGAAAAAAATACAGTGATTTTTCAGAACCAGTGAAAAGAATCGGAACATTAATTGACCCATCCGCATTAGATAAAAACTTTACTGCAGAACAACATCTGTCGATTATTGCAACAGCGGCAGGTATTGAAAAAAGTAGAATAGAAGAAATGCTGGAAGTAACTGGATTGGAAAGTGTAAAAAATAAAAAAGTGAAATCTTATTCGTTAGGGATGAAACAGCGCTTGGGTGTTGCAACTGCATTGATTGGCAATCCCGACACAATTATATTAGATGAGCCCTTTAACGGCCTAGATATAGACGGTATTAAATGGCTGCGTAAGCTTTTCAGACAACTTGCTGACCAAGGTAAAGCCGTTATTGTTTCCAGCCATTTAATGAGTGAAATACAAGCAGTTGCTGACCGGGTTATCATTATCGGACAGGGAAAGTTGCTAGCAGACATGACAATAAGGGAAATGAATGAAAAAAGTTTAAGTTCCTATGTTTATGTTGAAGCAAATGATATTGTTAAATTAAAAAGCGTACTACAGGAAAAACATGCTTTAATCAAACCTCATAACCCAGGTCTCGAAGTACGAAACTTAGAGGCAAGTGAAATCGGAAGGCTAGCTCATGATCATCACATTATCCTATTTCAACTAACAAAAGTAAATCCTTCTTTAGAAGACCTATTTACCGAAATAACCGATGGGAAAGTAGAATATGTTGCAAAAGGAGTTGAGACCAAATGAAAAACTTAATTAAGGCAGATTTCAAAAAAACATTCTTCCTTCCAAGCAATCGATACTTTCTGCTTTCAACCATTTGTTTGAGTACCTTACTGGGAATGATTTTTTTATTCACCACGAATGTTACACAAGGGAGAGTATTAATAGAGCTATCTAGTATGGAAGTTATTGATATAACATTACTTGGTATGGACGCTGCAGCAATAATGCTCGTTATATTTACTGCTAACTATATCAAAAAAGATTTAACTTCAGGAGCAGTTCATACAAACCTTGCAATTACTCCCGTTCGGCGAAATTATTTTCTTTCTAAAGTTTCATTTATATCCATTCTCGCCATTCTTACTAGCATTATATTAATACTACTTTTCTTGGCCATTGATCAGCTGGTATTATCAATGAATGATATGGGAGGCTTATCAATATTCGTTATAAATATTTTTACTAGGATTGTTGGTTCTGTCGTGATGGTATTATTCTACAGCCTATTAAGCGCGTCAGGTACTTTTTATCTACAATCCGCATTTGGGGGGGCAGCTTTTGCACTAAGCGTGATGTTCCTTCCAGCGCTCATTAAAATGTTTCCCGCCGATATTTCTAATATATTATTACCGCTTTTTCCCGAGGATGCATTATCCACACTCATCGATGTTTATTCTGCTGATGGGTCACTTTCCCAAGCAATATTAATACTATTATTATGGATCATTGTTTCAAGTCTAATAGGACAATGGAAATTTAAAAGAATTGATTACTAACTTTTCAAGGGGGAAGTTGCAGCAAAGCATAGCAGGCCCTTTCCATTTTTTACTCTATCTATTGCTAGGTATTCACCTTCCTGTCCCCTTGCTGCAATTATTCCCTTGATTTCAAATATTCAACGACAAATTTAGCTTGTTCTCCACCTTTGTCTACATGGAGGATTCTTAATTTTTAATTGCTCCTATAACGAGAATAATTATCATTATCAATATATTTCACTTAAATTCTTTGATAAAGAAAGCCGGAATCCTATGAGACCTGATTAGTCTATATTTGATAATTTCGAAACCACATCACTTTTCACTCAACAAGCCGCTTAATATTTATTATATCCTTCTCTACCATTCTCGATTGCAAGCTCTCATTAATCAGCATTTGCATTTCAGAAACAAGTTCTTCTCCCTTTTCTAGAAGCACAATAGCAACCGATCGTTTATCTTCCTTGTCCGCTTGCCGCTCCACCAAGGCACCATCCCGATATTTCTCCAGTCTTGTAACTAACCGTGATAACGCGCTATGACTGAGACCCACTTTCGGAACTAAATCCGATAATCTCATCTTTTTCTGTTCAGATTGCTGTAAATAATACATCAGATAAAACTCTTTTATTCCTATTTGATACTGATCATGAAGTGTATAATCAATTGCTTTTAATATGCGGTCATGATATTTTGTCAGTTTGATCCAAGCATGAAACAGTTCATTATGATCCATAAGAATAATCTCCTCTAAACATATTTATTGCACCTGCATATATTGTACGTTATATTATATGCATGCGCAAACAAATGAAAGGAGTTTTACATGATGAGTCAACTATTCAGCCCTTACACGGTTAAGAATTTAACATTAAAAAATCGGATTGTAATGGCACCAATGTGTCAATATTCCGTTACAAAAGAGGATGGGATCCCAAATGATTGGCATTTTGTCCACTACGTCTCACGAGCAGTTGGAGGAACTGCTCTCATCATAATGGAAATGACGAGTGTCACTCCCGAGGGTCGGATCACAGATAACGACCTTGGATTATGGTCAGATGAACATATTCCACATTACAAACGCCTTGTTCAAGCTATCAAAAAGCATGATGCCAAGGTTGGTATTCAAATTGCTCATGCTGGGAGAAAAGCGGAAGATGCAAAACAACCGGTAGGGCCTTCCAATATTCCAGTAGAAGTATTGCCAGAAGAAACTATGGATGGTGGACTAAAAGCCCCACGAGCTTTAACAACCGAAGAAGTAAAAGAAACGGTTCAGCAATTTAAGGAAGCTGCCGTGCGAGCAGTAAAAGCTGGATTTGATACGATTGAGTTACACGGTGCTCATGGCTATCTTATTCATCAATTCATGTCACCGAGCATTAATAATCGTACAGATGAGTATGGAAAAGATTTGGCTCTGTTCGGGGAAGAAATCGTTAAAGCAGTAAAAAGCGTAATACCTGCAGATATGCCCCTTCTTATGCGTATGTCTGCTGTAGAATATATCGATGGAGGATATGACTTAGATCATTCCATCGCGATTGCCAAGCGATTTAAAGAAGCAGGTGTTGATGTCTTTCACGTTTCTAGCGGTGGAGAAGGTCCTCCAGGTAAACGTAAACCATTAAACACCCCAGGCTATCAAGTTCCTTTCGCACGCGAATTCAAAAAACAATTGGACGTTCCAGTAATCGCAGTAGGTAATTTGAGCAATCCAGAACTGGCTGAAGCGACCGTTACTAATGGAGATGCAGAGCTCGTATCTATAGCAAGAGGGATGCTTAACGATCCTTATTGGGGATTACACGCAGAGAAAAAACTAACTCGGAAAGTAAGTCCACCGTTTCAATATGAGAGAGGAATAAGGTAGATATAAAATCTTATCATTACCCGTTCATGTGTCTGAACGGGTAATGATCCCCAATATCGCGGTGATACAACTTGATTTGAAAAAAATTAACTTAGAAGGAGCAGATTGGAATGAAACACGCACTAGTAGTCGGTGGAACAGGCATGTTATCAGACGTATCACTTTGGCTAGTGGATCAAGGTTACCACGTGTCCATCGTTGCTCGTAAGCCTGAACGGATGGAAGAACTAATGAGCAAGACTGTTTCAAGTGAAAAGATAACACCACTCTTCGTTAATTACAGAAATGAAGAGAAATTACAAGAAAAAATTAACGGTACAATTAAGAAAAATGGCAACATCAATATCGTAGTAGCATGGATTCATTCCATTGCCGAAAATGCCCTGCCAATAATCATAAATGAAGTCGCTAAAAGTCAAAATGAGTGGGAATTATTCCATATACTAGGCAGCAGTACAGACTTAGATGAAATCCAACAAAAGACGATTGTACCTAACAATTGTTTGTATCATCAAGTCCAACTGGGCTTTGTAATCGAGGGCAATCACTCTAGATGGTTAACTAACAAGGAAATTTCTAATGGTGTAATTGAAGCAATTAAAGGAAAAAGGCAAGTGCTCACGGTTGGCCAACTTGAACCCTGGGAAGACAGACCTTAACCAATTCGTCGTAAATAGCGCCCCTTCTGATCCAGCTGCCGAAAGCCACGAGCCTTATAAAAAGGGATGCCAAGTTCATTTCCCTCTTCAACAGATACATACTGTTCCCTTGCACCTTTTTCTACATGTTCCATCGTAAATGCCTCGAGTAGCCTTGCACCAATACCTTGATATCTATAGTTTTCATCTACATAGAAAACAAATATCTCACTGACACTTGGACCTGTCATCACCCCTCCGATTGTCCCAGCAACTTCTCCATCCACCAATGCGACGTGCGTGTATGCACCTTGAACAATATCTTCAAGAACCCGTTCATGGTTATACCAATGTTCTACATTTTTAGCTTGGTATTCCTCATCATAAATACCTTGAACCGTTTGCCGCCAGCCAATGGAACAGATTCTACTTATCTCTTCCGTATGTTCTGGAGCTGCTTTAATAATTGAAATATTAATCGTTAACCCCTCCCGTATCATAATCTTACTAACTCATTTCTTTTATCATACATCAACTTCATTGTGAATATCTACACAAATTCCTGAAATTGACACACTTTATCAATTTCAAAAGTGTTAAACTTAATGTACCAATATGGTTGTTTCATGACCATATCAATCTTAACGTCATCTATCTAAGATGCGCGTTTCCTACAAGGAGAGTAAAAAGATGAAAATCATTCAAGTAAAAGATTATGATGCATTGAGCGAGAGGGCTTGTTCTTTCCTCGTTGAAAGAATCAATGAACTCGAAAATCCTGTATTAGGATTAGCTACCGGCTCGACTCCTGAAGGGCTTTACAAACAAATAATTAAGAAATATAACCAAGGCAAGGTTTCCTTTCAGGAGGTAAAGACATTTAACCTCGATGAATATGTCGGCATCGAAAAAAACGATCCAAACAGCTATTATTATTTTATGAAAGATAAATTATTCGATCATATTAATATCTCATTAGATAATGTCCGGATTCCCAATGGAGTTGCTCCAGATTTACAGCAAGAATGCGAAGAATATGAAGAAGCCATCCAGGCTGCAGGGGGAATCGATATTCAAGTACTAGGAATTGGTGCAAACGGCCATATCGGCTTCAATGAACCTGGTACACCATTTACTTGCAGAACCCAAGTTGCTAATTTGGAAGCATCGACCATTGAGGCAAATTCACGCTTCTTTCACTCTATTGACGAAGTGCCCACTCAGGCAATCTCCATGGGAATTGAAACGATCATGGAAAGTAAAGAAATACTTCTGCTTATTTCTGGTGAAAATAAAGCAGAAGCCTTGGCAACCTTACTCACTTGTGACGTAACAGAAGAAGTCCCAGCGTCCGTCTTGAAAAAACATCCAAACGTAACGATTATTGCGGACGAAGCAGCTTATTCAATGATGAATCAATTATAAGAAGGAGAATAAGCACCTTGGCTTAGTAAGCCATAGGTGCTTATTTTGTATTCTCAAGCTTATCTTATCACTCAAAATGGGCATAGTAACAACAGAGACAACCAATTCAAATGATGGCAACAAGTCCCTTGCCAAAGTTATGTTTAGATTCCATTGAGTAGTGCGAACAAATTACTTTAGAATAAAAGTATAAGATATTACTTTAAAGGGAGTGTGAAAAATGGCTGAACAGAAGGGCATTCGAGCAAAAGCGCAACAGTTCGGTAGTTATTTAAGCGGAATGATCATGCCGAACATCGGTGCATTTATTGCTTGGGGGATTATAACGGCTTTATTTATTGAAGATGGTTGGTTGCCAAATGCACAATTGGCAACAATGGTTGACCCGATGCTGCGCTACTTATTGCCATTATTGATAGGGTTTACAGGCGGTCGGATGGTCTATGACATACGTGGTGGAATTGTTGGTGCTACGGCTACGATGGGAGTTATCGTCGGAGCGGATATTCCAATGTTCCTCGGTGCTATGGTTATGGGACCACTTGCCGGCTATTTAATGAAGAAAATAGATGATCTCTTCCAGGCGAAGATTCGTCAAGGGTTTGAGATGCTTTACAATAACTTCTCTGCTGGTATTTTGGCAGCACTACTTGCGATTGTTGCTGTCTATGCAATTGGACCAGTAGTTGAAGGATTGAACACAATGCTTGCAGCAGGGGTCGGAGTGATTATTAATGCAGGGTTATTACCACTTGCCAACATCATTATTGAACCTGCGAAAATTTTATTCTTGAATAATGCAATTAACCACGGGATATTAAGTCCTATTGGTGCGGATCAGGCGAGTGAAGTTGGGAAATCAATACTATTCTTACTGGAGGCAAATCCTGGTCCGGGTATCGGGATACTGCTCGCATTCATGATTTTTGGTAAAGGTGCTTCCAAGAGTTCTGCACCAGGAGCAGCAATCATTCAGTTCTTCGGTGGGATACATGAAATTTATTTCCCTTACGTATTGATGAAACCTATTCTAATTCTTGCAGTAATCGCTGGTGGTGTGAGCGGTGTGTTCATGTTCCAGCTGTTTAGTGCAGGATTAGTTGCCCCTTCATCACCTGGTAGTATTTTCGCGGTCCTTGCGATGACGGCACAAGACAGTTATCTTGGTGTAATCTTAGGTGTTCTAGTGGCAGCTGCTGTTACCTTTGTTATTGCTGCTATCATTTTAAAATCAAGCAAGACAGAAACGGACAGCTTGGCAGAAGCTGCAGGTAAAATGGAAGAAATGAAAGGGAAGAAGAGCTCTGTTACAGGTGCTTTGAACCAAGATGAAGAAGAAAATGAAGACATTATAAAAACAGTCACCATCCAAAAGAAAAAACCAGAACAAATCGATAAAATTATTTTCGCCTGTGATGCTGGTATGGGCTCAAGCGCAATGGGTGCATCCCTTCTAAAAAATAAATTCAAGAAGGCAGATATCGATATTATCGTAACGAATAAAGCAATTAATGACATCCCGGATGATGCAGATATTGTCATCACCCATAAGGATTTGACGGATCGTGCGAAGAATAAGCTTCCAACGGCTGAACATATTTCCGTAGATAATTTCTTGAGCAGCCCGAAATATGACGAGCTGGTAGAGCGCCTGAAAGATAATTAATGGGGGAGAATTCGCCTTGAGTATTACAGCGCGGGAAAGAAAAATCATTCTTTTCTTACTCCAAAAACAAGTACAAGTGACAGTAGGAGATCTTGCTGAAGCCCTTGATGTTAGCCCGCGGACGATTCACCGGGATTTAAAAGGTGTTGAAAAAATCCTTTTAAACCACCGGATGGAGCTTGATAAAAAGGCTGGTGTCGGGCTTCAAATCGTTGGTGAACAAGCAGATAAACAATTATTAGAACGGCTGCTTACAAGTATTAGTCCGAATGACTATACTCAAGAAGAAAGACAAGCAATGATTCTATCCATGTTGCTTGAAGCGAATGAGCCAGTGAAATTATTCACTCTTGCTCACGAATTGGATGTAACCATTGCGACAATCAGTAACGACTTGGATCAATTGGAAGCGGAATTAGAGAACTTTCACTTAACACTTACCCGTCGCAGAGGATATGGCGTGCAAATCGAAGGAGATGAAGCGAATAAGCGGTCCGCAATTACGCATTTAATTGCCAAATATGTGGACCCTTTCTCCTTCATTTCCCTACTAAAGGAAAACATCCAAAACAAACAGACGCCAACCATTTCCAACCGCTTATTGGGACTCGTCGATCCAGATAAATTACGAGTGATTGAAAAAATCGTGGAACAAGCAAGTACAAAGCTCCCCTATGAATTAGCCGATAGTGCACGCGTCGGTTTAGTTGTTCACCTTGCACTCGCAATCGAACGACTGCAAAAAGGGGATACGATTCAATTTGACCAGGCATATTTCGAACAGTTACAGGGTACAAAAGAATACAAGATAGCGGAAAAAATCATCAGCGAATTGGAAACAAGCTTGGAGATCAGCATCCCCAACGATGAGATCGGTTATATTACCATGCATTTAATGGGAGCGAAACTTCGCTCAGACCAACATGTTTTATTAGAAGTAGAGAACACAGGATTTGCCTATCAGGTTAAGCAGTTAATTGCTTATGTAAGTAAACAGATTCATGTGGATATGATGGGAAACAACCAATTACTAAATGATTTAGTCACCCATTTGAAACCGGCCATTTACCGGATTAATAAGCGGATGAAGATTATGAATCCAATGATCGAGCAGATTAAACATGACTACGATGATTTGTTTCATTTAATTGGAGAAGCGACGAGCGTCATCTTTCCCGATTTAGATTTCCCGGATGACGAAATTGGATTTATCGTCCTCCATTTTGCCGCTGCATTACTAAAAGATGAAAGGCAAAAGGCCCTTGTTATTTGCTCCAGTGGGATTGGCACGGCGAAAATCTTAGCAACTCAATTAATGAAACAAGTGCCGGAAATTAAGCAAATAGAAAACAAATCGATGTTCGATGTAGACGAGGAAGACTTGGATCAATACGATTTAATCATTTCAACGCTCCCCTTAAAAGAGTTGGAGGAAACCGATTATATCCTCGTTTCTCCAATGTTAAATCAATCGGAAGTCCAGCAGATTAAAAAGGCAATTCGCCAGCAGAGACTCGTTGTAAATAATGAAAAGCAAAAAAGTAATCCGAATTCGGTTTTGCAGTTAGAGGCAATCAAGCTTTATACCGAAACAATTCTTGACCTGCTCCATTCCTTCTATGTCGATGAACGGAATCACTCAGGATCAACATTACGAGCGATTTGTATCGATCTGGAAAAGCGGAAAAGAATAAAGAATAGCGAAACAATTCTTACCAAACTAATGGAAAGGGAGCAAGTTGGCGGGCTCGGGATACCAGATACGAGCTTGGCACTTTTCCATACACGCTCTAGAGACGTGCCTTCCATCCATTTTTCAATTTATGTGTTAGAAAATCCGCGACTAATGAGGGGAATGGACGGAAAAGAGATGGAAGTGAAACATATCCTAGTCATGCTTGCTCCCAAAGATATTCAGCAAGAACGTTTAGAAACACTAAGTTATTTAAGCAGCTTGCTCATCCAGGAAGACGAAGCAGTTCGTTTATTTGAATCTGCTGATGAAACGGCAATTAAGTTCTATTTAGCCGAGCGTTTTCAAATGTTTTTAAAGGATAAAAGGTTACTATAGTTTTTACCGAGCTTTTTGAACAATCTCTATGTAAGGAGTGGTGTTTACCATGGCAAAAGAAGTATTAGCAAAAGAAAATATTAAGTTGAATGTTTCATTAAACAATCAGGAAGAAGCGATTCGCTACACAGGTCAAATTTTAGTAGATAACGGCTATGTCGAACCTTCCTATATTGATAAAATGTTTGAACGGGAAGAATTAACATCGACCTTTATGGGGAACTTCGTCGCTATTCCACATGGTACAGAAGATGCGAAGTCATTAGTGAAAGAATCGGGCTTATCTGTCGTTACCATCCCGGAAGGTGTAGAGTATGGAGATGGCAACACGGTGAAAATCTTAATCGGTATTGCTGGTAAAGGAGACGAGCACTTAGACATTCTCTCCAATATCGCAATTGTGCTTTCCGACGAAGACAATATCCAATCGATTCTTAACGCAGCGTCAGAAGAAGAAATCATTCGTATCTTTGATGAGGTGAACTAAATGGAAGCAGTACATTTTGGTGCAGGCAATATTGGACGTGGTTTTATTGGTTTATTACTCCATCAAGCGGGATATCATACAACATTTGTTGATGTGAATGAAGCAGTGATTAAAGAAATCAATGAGAAAAAACAATACACCGTCGTACTAGCAGCAGAGGAAAGCGAATCCTTAACCGTTAAAAATATTTCCGGAATTAACAGTATCCAAGACCCGGGTAAAGTCATCCAGGCGATTGTCCATGCGGATATGATTACAACTGCTGTCGGGCCAAATGTATTGCCGATCATTGCTGAGCTCATCGCTAAGGGTTTAAAAGAGCGAGCTAAAACAACTAATCAACCGCTGAATATTATCGCCTGTGAAAACATGGTCGGTGGCACTTCCTTTTTAAAGGAGAAAGTTTACAACCACCTGACACAAGAAGAAAAGACAACAATTGATAACTTGTTCGGCTTCCCAGACGCAGCGGTGGACCGAATTGTACCGAACCAGAAACATGACAATTTACTCCAAGTTTCTGTAGAACCTTACTATGAATGGGTTGTTGAAGAACCTGCAATCAAAGGTACCAAGCCAGATGTTAATGGGATCACTTTCGTGGATGATCTCACCCCTTATATCGAACGTAAGCTATTCACGGTAAATTCTGGTCACGCAGCCGTCGCTTATGTCGGTCATCAAATGGGATATCAAACCATTACAGAAGCAATTAATGACGAAAAGGTACAAGAAATCATTAAAGGCGCATTGCATGAGTCAGGCGAAGCATTAATTCGAACATACGACTTTAACCGGGAAGAACATCAAGCTTATACTGAAAAAATTATCGGCCGCTTTATGAATCCATATATTTCAGATGAAATCACAAGAGTAGCAAGAGGTCCAATCCGTAAGCTAGGCGCGAGAGAACGACTTATTCGCCCGGCATCCATGTATATGGACGTAACTGGGAAAGAACCAACCTATCTCGCAAAAACAATCGCAGCAGCTCTCAAATTTACCAATGAACAAGATAATGAAGCAGTAAAGTTACAAAAGATGATTGCAGATCAGGGTGTCCAAGAAGCACTAAAAGAAGTTTCCGGATTGGAAGCGGGACATCCCTTGCTTAAAGTTATTTTAAACGCGTATAATGAAAAAGGAGACTAAATATAAGAAATTACGATAATTTATTCAGGGGTTGGTAAAATGAACATACAATTAAATGGAATTGCAGCATCACCTGGTATAGCGATTGCTAAAGCATATCAACTCGTAACACCAGACTTATCCTTTGAAAAAGTAACGACCGAAAATACGGAAGAAGAGATTAGTCGACTAGAACAAGCATTGGAAATTTCGAGAACGGAACTTGAGAAAATCAAAGAGCATACGGAAAATAAGCTTGGCGAGGATCATGCTGCGATTTTCTCTGCTCATCTCTTAATTTTAAATGACCCGGAATTAATTAATCCGATGAAAGAAAAAATCGAAACGGATAAGGTTATTGCAGCAACTGCTGTTGAAGAAGTATCCACGATGTTCATCGATATGTTCGAAAACATGGACAATGAGTATATGCGAGAACGTGCCGCAGATATTAAGGATGTTACGAAACGGGTCATGGCACATATACTTGGTGTCACCTTCCCGAACCCTGCATTGATTGACGAAGAGGTCGTCATTATCGCAGAGGACTTAACACCGTCCGACACGGCGCAATTGAATCGCGAGTTTGTTCAAGGATTCGCAACAGACATAGGTGGCCGGACTTCCCATTCTGCCATTATGGCGAGATCACTCGAAATACCTGCCGTTGTCGGAACGAAAAATATCACCGAATCCGTTTCACAAAATGACCTCATCATTATTGATGGACTAGAAGGTAATGTCATCGTCCATCCAACCGATGAGGAACTGGCAACATATAGAGAAAAGCAAGAGGCTTACGCGAAACAACGAGAAGAGTGGGCTAAATTAAAAGACGAGCCTACGATTACAAAAGACGGCGTCCAAGTCGAGCTTGCAGCGAATATTGGTACTCCAGATGACGTAGCAGGTGCACTTCATAACGGAGCAGAAGGTGTCGGCCTTTACCGGACTGAATTCCTATACATGGGTAAAAGTGAACTGCCATCTGAAGAGGAACAATTCGAAGCATATAAATCCGTGCTTGAACAGATGGGTGACAAACCAGTTGTCGTCCGTACGCTAGATATCGGGGGCGATAAAGAGCTGAACTACATGGATCTGCCGAAAGAATTAAACCCATTCCTAGGCTTCCGTGCAATTCGTTTCTGCCTGGAAAATGAAAATGTTTTCCGCCCGCAGTTACGTGCCCTCCTGCGGGCAAGTGCCTTTGGGAACTTAAAAATCATGTTCCCGATGATTGCAACACTGGAAGAATTCCGTCGGGCAAAAGGAATCCTACTTGATGAGAAGGAAAAGTTAGCAGCTGAAGGCATTAAAGTTGCCGAGAATATC
The DNA here is from genome assembly GCF_037892815.1 of Oceanobacillus sp. HCA-5259. Classification (NCBI taxonomy): domain Bacteria; kingdom Bacillati; phylum Bacillota; class Bacilli; order Caryophanales; family Bacillaceae; genus Oceanobacillus; species Oceanobacillus sp. HCA-5259. The sequence goes on from NZ_JBBKBV010000050.1 coordinate 15,917, forward strand.
GAAGTCGGAATTATGGTTGAAATTCCATCTACGGCTGTAACTGCTGCACAATTTGCCAAAGAAGTCGACTTCTTCAGTATTGGAACAAATGACCTTATCCAATATACAATGGCTGCTGACCGGATGAATGAACAAGTTTCTTATCTCTATCAACCGTACCATCCGGCAATCTTGAACTTAGTCAATAATGTGATTGAAGCAGCTCACAAAGAAGGTAAATGGGCCGGCATGTGCGGTGAAATGGCTGGAGATCCGATTGCCGTTCCGATTCTGTTAGGACTTGGACTAGATGAATTCAGCATGAGTGCAACATCCATCCTCCCTGCCCGGACACAATTAAGCAAACTCTCAAAAGAACAAATTGCTTCCCATAAGGAAGAATTGTTGACGATGGGTACGACGGATGAAGTTGTTGAATTTATTAATCAATTGGTGAACAAGGCTTAAAACACTTACATGAAATATGGGTACTGCATCTTCGGATATGCAGTACCTTTTTTAATTCATACAACTTTCCCAGTCTGAAACAGTAAGCCACCCTCCGGTATAATTAGTGAAGGTGATGGAGGAGTTCTAATCGAACGAAGGGAGTTGATTTCTATTTGTTCGCAGGATTAGAGGCCTTTTAATCAAACATATGAAGAGAATTCCAGATTGTTCGTGGGATTAAAGGCTGTCTAATTAAACGAATGAAGCTGATTCCAGATCGTTGGTGGGTTTAGAAGCTGGCTAATCAAACGAATGAAGAAGAACCCAGTTCGTTCGTGGGATTAAAGGTACGCTATTTACCCGTTCGAGTCAGATTTAAGTTTTTTAGGCTGAAAGATCTTATCAACATCTGAAAAATACTTACCCTGCTCCTTTTCGCGAGTTTATCAATGCGAAAGTTGAGTTAAATAACTTTAAACATTTAAATAAAGGAAGGAGAAAAAAGAAGCGATATCCTACCATCACAAGAGCACATACATAAACTTTTTCACACCAAGAATCGTAATGATCCTCCAGTGAAGAACCTTCTCAAAAAGATTTGGTAGCAATAATGGAGACAGCGGAAGAATTTGATTTGAATATATTCTCTTTGAACAGAATAGTGAGAACCGGCTGTCCAGAGTCGTTCAGGATGAGATTGGTGCGCAAGACTTAATCATTATAATAAACCCATGCTCCCTTTTTTATAGAAGGAGCATGGGTTATATTTAAAAACAATTAGAGCGGGGCTGGTGTCCGTAAAATCTTCTCCATCTTTTTCCCTTTCGCCAACTCATCAATCAGTTTATCCATATAGCGAATTTCCTGCATCAATGATTCCTCTATCTCTTCTACTCGAACTCCGCAAATGACACCTTTAATCAAAGAGCGCGAAGGATTCAACTTTGGGGCTTCCGCAAAGAATGTTTCAAAGTCCGTCTGTTTTTCGAGATGTGCTTCCAGTTCGTCTTGGCTATAGCCTGTCAGCCAGCGAATGATTTCATCGACCTCTTCCTTTGTGCGATCTTTTTTCTCTGCTTTCGTTATATAGTGGGGATATACACTTGAAAAGCTCATCGTATATATACGGTGTTTAGCCATTTACATTCTCCTCAGCTTTATATTTTCAATTATATTCTTAGTATCCTCAAAACAAACTCTAAATCCTCATCATCCAAGAATGATACCCAAAATGGTATTTCATTATTGTTCATTAGTATTACCACCCTCACATTTTTAATATAGCATGTTTTTTAACAAAATAAAAGTGGTTTTTATTAAGAAATTAAACTTTATTTATTTATTTTTAAATTAAATTAAAATTATAGTTGATTCATTGTTCAATTTTATGTTAAAGTGCAATTAAGATATTAAAAAATGAAACCCGGAGGCGAGAAAAATGAAACGCACTAGTGAAATTTTGTTTTCTGTAATAGGAATTATTTTGTTTAGCATTTTATTTGTGGGGAGTCTGATTTTATCTAACAGTATTCAAAACAATTCAGAAGCTAAAGAATTGGCACAGCAATTTCTATCTGATGAAAATATAATAGAAGTATCCGTCGAGCAGATAATTAAATTTTTGGAGAATGGGCTATTATATATCGGAGTCATTTCCCTTATATGTGTTATCTCAGGGATTATTTCAATCGTCTTACTTAAAAAAAATGAGAAACCTAATGTTGCAGGCAAACTTTTAATAACTACGGCAACACTTGGTGCAATACTTACATTATTTATAGGAATTCCGGCATGTTGCGGATATCTGATTGCAGGTATAAAAACAATTGCACGGAATCGAAAAATGGGGATATCGGCATAACGATACGCATTTGTAGAAAGGAGAGGAAATTATATGTTTGCAATAACAATGAGAGAATTTAAATCACTATTTAAAAGTACGAGATCAATCATCATTATTATTTTTATTTTTGGAATTACAACCGGATCTGCTAAGCTTATAAGTCAATTTAAGGCGCAGTTGATGGATTTAGGATTGGGAGATAATGCATATGTTGGTGGATTAATGATACTACTTTTTATGGCATCTCCCCTTTTCGTTACCAGCATTTCCAACAGCATCGTCAATAAGGAAATTGATTCTAAAACAATCAGATTTTTAGCAACTAAAACTTCCAGGCATAATATAATTTTGGGGAAATTCTTAGGGAATGTTTTGTTTTGGTTTCTTTGTTTAATGATTGCTTTATTGTTGATTATTCCTTTTTCTAAGGCATTTTATTTTTCAGAGTTCCTTCAAAGCATCATTTACGTGTCTTATTTCATTGGTTTAACAATATTTCTGTCAACAATAATCAGAAACCCTTCCTTGACTATGTTTTTAGGGATCACTATTTCTATCATTTTACCAATCTTAGGTATCTGGGGAATATTTTCAGAAAACCTATTAATTAAGTTTATTTCTTATCTCACTCCCTATTTCTACTATACGCATGAAAATACGTTCTACACTTATTTTGTTTTAATTTTTACTTTTACATATTTGATGTTAAGTTTAATTGTATTCAAAAGGAGAGATTTATAATGATAGCACTCAGCACTAGGAATTTGACTAAAAGGTACGGAAATAAGACAGTTGTTAATAGTGTAAATCTAGAAATAGAAAAAGGCAGTATTTTTGGCTTTTTAGGAAAGAATGGAGCTGGTAAATCTACTTTTATTAATATGATTACAGGATTAACCATGCCAACATCCGGTTCCTTTGAAATTTTAGGAGAAGAAGGGGGTTCTTTCCAAAAGGTACGTCATCGTATTGGTGTGTTACCGGATTATTCTACTTTCTATGAGAATTACACAGCTTTAGAACACCTTAAATACTATAGTAAAATTTTACGTCTATCTTTAACTACAAACGAGCTAAAAGATGTTTTGAGACAGGTAGAATTGGGAGATGCAATTAATCTAAAAACAAAAAGTTTCTCGTTTGGAATGAAAAAGAAACTGGGACTTGCACAAGCTTTAATAAATAAACCAGATCTCTTATTTTTAGATGAACCAACGTCCGGTGTCGATGCTAATTCAATTTTAAATATCCATTCTCTGATTAAAGAAGTTTCCGCCCAGGGTACAACCATATTTTTGACATCTCACAACTTAGATGAAGTTGAAAAATTATGTGATGATATTGCCATTATGAACAAAGGAATTATCCAGACTAAAGGAAGTATGCAACAATTAAGGAAACAATATCAAGATAATATCTCTGTTTATATTAAACACGATTCAATTTCAGAAACTAAACAAAATAAATTGCGAAGCGAAATCAGTTTATTAGTAAAAAACATCAAGGTTGCTGCTGATTGTTCAGAATTTTACGTTGAGGATGAAAGTGTTATACCTAAAATTAATAAATATTTAGTAGGCGAAAATATTAATGTATACAGATTAGAGGTAGAAGAACCCTCTTTAGAAGAAATATTTTTAAACTTGGGAGAAGAGAAATTTAGTGCTTAGTTATCGTATTAGATACATTCAATTGGTTTGGTGGTCTACGCATTACAACTTATTGTACATTTATCCGTCAAGTTTATACATTAGTCGTTTTTAGATAACTGAAAAGGAGAG
>NZ_JBBKBV010000051.1:0-19518 GCF_037892815.1 Oceanobacillus sp. HCA-5259
TCATTTTTCATATTATTTTTTATACGGTGTTTTTGTGGTAATTGCTGGATTTGGAGGCGTACTTTTCGGTTCTATCATTTATCACGTATTAACGGTCTGTAATACCCCCGCTTCTGGTCGTTAGTGCGGTAGCTATTTCTGTGATAGCTCCATGGCTGGTCGAACTACTATTATAGTAGGTTATTATATTTGTTTAACTGCGATTTTTTAATAGAGGGAAGTGAACCTAGTGAAAGTTTCATTGTTTATTACATGTCTATGTGATATTTTCTCGGCAAATGTCGGGAAAGATACGGTTGAAATACTAGAACGGGTTGGCTGTGATGTTGACTTTCCGGAATTACAAACCTGCTGCGGTCAACCAGCATACAATAGTGGTTATGTTAAGGAAGCAAAACAACCAATGAAACAGATGATACGCGCGTTCAAAGATTCGGATTATGTAGTTGGCCCATCAGGCTCCTGCGTTGGTATGCTCAAGGAATACCCTAATCTATTTAAGGGTGACAAAGAATGGGAAGAAGGCGCGAAGGAATTAGCTGAAAAATCATACGAATTAACACAATTTCTAGTCGATGTACTGGGGATTGTTGATGTCGGTTCTACGTTTAATGGCAGGATTACCTATCATCCATCTTGTCACATGACACGGATTTTAGGAGTTAACGATGCACCTATTCTATTATTAGAACAAATTGAAGGAATCGAGTTTATCGAGTTGCCGGTAAAAGAAGATTGCTGTGGTTTCGGTGGCACATTTTCCGTTAAAAATGCTGCTATCTCAGAAGAAATGGTAAAAGAAAAATCACAACATGTGACAGAAACAAAGGCAGATTATCTTGTTGGCGGGGATATGGGCTGTCTGATGAATATTGGCGGTAGAATGCAACGAGAAGGAAAAAAAGTAGAAGTGGTGCACATAACAGAGATTTTAAATACAACCGACTGAGTAAAAGGAGGTCTATTCATGAGCATACAAATTAATGAATCTTCGTATCAAGAACGTGTTCAAAAGGGAATTGAAAATGATTTTATGCGCCAGGCTGTCTCCTCTGCACAGGGACGTTTCAGAACGGGAAAACTTACGCAGGCAGAAGAACTTGGAAACTGGGAAGATTGGCGTCAATTGGGAGAAGAAATCCGCAAGCACACAGTGGAAAACCTTGATTATTATTTGCAGCAGTTAAGTGATCAAGTTTCTAGAAGAGGTGGTAATGTCTTCTTTGCATCCACCGCTGAAGAAGCAACCGAATATATTCAAAACGTAATAAAGAATAAAGAAGCCAAAAAGGTAGTCAAGTCAAAATCAATGGTTACCGAAGAAATTGGTTTAAACCATGCATTGGAACTAGGTGGTGTGGAAGTAGTAGAATCAGACCTTGGTGAATGGATTTTGCAATTAGATGAAGATCCACCATCCCATATTGTCACACCAGCACTCCATAAAAATAAAGAGCAAATTCGCGAAACATTTGCGGAAAAAAGAGGCTACACCAACTCGGATAAACCCGAAGAACTTGCATCATTCGCACGTGACCAGTTACGAAAGGAGTTTTTATCCGCTGATGTTGGAATTACAGGTTGTAACTTTGCGATTGCAGAGTCCGGTACCATTACACTCGTAACGAACGAAGGGAATGCAGAAATGGCAACAACTCTCCCCGATACACTTGTTACTGTAATGGGTATGGAAAGAATTGTACCAACTTGGGAGGAGATGGAAATCCTTGTTGGTTTATTGACAAGATCAGCAGTTGGTCAAAAATTAACAAGCTATATAACGGCTTACACCGGACCGCGCTTGGAAGATGAAATGGATGGTCCAGATGATTACCATCTTGTCATTGTGGATAATAGCCGTTCGAAGATTTTAGGAACAGAATTTCAAGCCGCACTTCATTGTATTCGCTGTGCTGCCTGTATCAATGTTTGCCCCGTGTATCGCCATATTGGCGGGCATGCTTACAATTCCATTTACCCCGGTCCGATTGGTGCAGTACTTACACCATTACTCGATGGCTATCAAGATCACACAGAATTACCTTATGCTTCATCGTTATGCGGGGCTTGTACGGAAGCATGCCCTGTTAAAATTCCACTACATGACATGCTGATCAAACACCGTCAAATTATTGTAGAAAAAGAAAAAAAAGCACCGACAGCAGAAAAGATGATGATGAAGGGCTATGCCAAATGGTCTTCAAGTCCCGCTGCATATAAGTTGAGTACAAAAATGGCACGCCTTGCAATGAAGCCTTGGACAAAAGATGACACAATTGAAAATGGACCAGGACCATTAAAAGATTGGACAACTTCACGTAATTTCCCTGCACCAAGTAAACAATCATTCCGATCGTGGTATAAAGAGAGAGAAAAGAGTGGAGAAGCAAAATGACGATTCAAAACAGGGATCAATTTTTAAATCGTATAGCTGCGAGTCTTGGCCGTCCACGCCGTACAGAAGGAGTCGAACGGCCAAAATGGAGTGTCAATCCTCAGCTTGAAGTATTAAAAGGACAGACGCAGGAGAATTTAATAGATGTACTAGAAAAACAATGTAAAATCATTCATACTGTTTTTAAACGGACAGATAAAAATGGGTTAGAGCGGGTTCTTAAGGAAACGATTGAGGCTTATAATGGGAAATCAATAATAGTCCCTAATGATCCAAGAAATGAGGAATATGGATTAGCCAATCTATTTCATGAAATCGAACAAAATATAGAAACTCATATATGGGATTATAAAAGGCAAAAGGAAAATCAAATTTTTGCTGAAAGAGCAGATATTGGTATTACGTTTAGTGATATTACACTAGCTGAATCTGCTACGGTGACATTATTCCATCATAAAGATCACGGGCGCACGATTAGCCTGTTACCCCATTCCTATATCGCGATTATCCCAAGGGAAACAATTGTCCCTCGCATGACACAAGCAACACAGCAAATTCATGAAGCAATTGCAAAGGGCGAAGATGTTGCATCTTGTGTCAGTTTCATTTCCGGTCCTAGTAATAGTGCAGATATTGAAATGAATCTGATTGTTGGCGTCCATGGCCCGATTCACGCAACTTATATAGTTGTTGACTAGATTTCAGGATGGAAGTTTTGATTTTAACTCGCACCCATTCTGGCTTTGTTTTATTGAACAAGCGTCCTTCTGGCGGTAGGATTAGTAATTTAAATCCAACCTTCAACTCGCGGTAAGTTACGACGCTTGTTCTTGGTTGTATAGTAAAGCGATCATAATTGGCATTTTGACTTCTACTAGATTTCACTTTTTACTAACCATTCAAATCATCTACCGTGTCCATCGGTTTCTGCAATAGTATTGTGACTCTCCATACCATCCAAATAATAATCTAGATGTAAGTATCTATCTTGAATGTTATTATAAATATGGAATACATCTCTTTCCTTACCATATGAATATGAATATTTATCCCAAAGAAGCTGTAATCCCGCACTTGTTCCAATTTCGATAAGTGCTAGTGGTTTCCTTGCTTTCTCGTAAATCATACAAAAAGCAGGATAAAGATATGCACATCTCCTGACTTCATTCGTTTGTACGAGCCTAGTTTTAAGAATTGACTCAATTGCTTTTCGATATTTAAAGCAAAAATCCTTAAATAACTCAAATGATTTCTTATATGATTTTAGATTACCTACGATACTCGGAAAATACTCTTTTAATGGGTGTTCCTTTCCTTTTAGTAAGAGATAGTGTACTGCACCAAATAAGAGGTTTGGAATAGGTTGTTCTTCTCGTGCATTACTGCATATTTCAAGAAGATGATCATCCGTAGCAATTTTGATGGACAAATGTTCATATAATAAGCTAGAACCCTTGCACTCCTTTTCAGCAAAAGCCAAAAAATTTCGAGACAAAACATCTTTTTCAAACAAATAAACCCCTCCTTTTATATTATCTATTACAGTATTCGATAGTCACTTAGAGAAAACCTTCCAATTATTTGAATTACCGGAACTAGACTAAAAATTAACGGTAGAAGTATTTACTTCTTCTATCTCTGTTCTTCAAGTATCCTCCCCTATAACAAAAAAAGATCGCCTGTTGACAATCTTCTTGTTGTGGTAAAGCACCAGTTAGTTGAAGTGTAATCCTTGACATAAAAACAAAATAACATCATAACCGTTTCTGACAGTCATGATGTCATTCATTTAATTCTGGGAAATCTCTAGCGCTATGAAGAACGCGGATAACTTCAAGGTTACTAATTGACTAGTTGACTGATAAACATTATAATAAACGCAAGATTCAGATACAGAAAAGAGTAAAGTTTAAGTTATTTTAAGAACAAAAGATGGAGAAGACATGGAACATTCCGAATAAAACATAAAGCGAACTTAAGGTATTCCCCAGTTTTCATAAATCTTTAAAAACGGTGCGATTTCCTTATAAATGATTAAACTTGATTTTAATTAACAACTGAATTTATTGAGGTTATTTTTAGCAATATGCGATGGATAATACACAAAAACAACTCGAAAACCGGGATTAGAAATATAATATAAATATTACTGATTAGAAAGAGGTTAGGGATATGGAAGAGAATAAGAAAGAACCAGATAAATCCGTTAAAATATCGGCAGATAGACACCGTAAATTAAAAATTGTTGCTGCAAAAGAAGGTCGAGAAATGCGAGACATTATAAACGAGGCTTTTGATAGATATTATGAAGAAAAATGAATCATAGGAGGTTATGAATTCTACCATTAGTATGACTACTCTAATGGTAGAATTCTACAATTGATGAGTTGGAAAAATAAAAAAGAGTAGCGTGAAACCACTCTTTTTTAAAATTATTAATTATTCTGTTTCAGGATTTATGCTTTTAGGTCCGCCAGTATCGTTGGTTATGATAGTAACTGTTTCGCCTCTCTTGTTTCTGTGCAATGGATCAGAATATAAGGTTATTACGTGTCTAGTTTGATAAGAAGTACCTGCCATTCGCACGTATTGTACGTCTTTAAAATAAACTGTTTTCATATTGGCGGTTACGATTACTGTTACAAAAGATGAAAGTGGAGAGGTGTATGGTGCTGCGATAGCTAATAACGATCCAAGAAAGGCAATTGTAGCTTGACTTGCGACATCATTAAATGTTGTACTTTTATAGGCTGTATCCACGTATACCCATTCATCAGCAGCCTCAGTTTTGTTGGCAACTAATTGAAGGCTGTTGCCGTTCTGTATTAAATTGACCGGAGCTAGGGATAGGAAACTAACCATTAATAATGCTACCATGCCTATTATTAAAGTCTTTCTTTTTAATAGTTTCATGATTTCACCTCCTTTGCATGTTTTTATAGTACAATATCAGGGTAAAAACATTTATATCCAGATAGGAAGGGGTTTCCAGTTTATGAAAAAAATACAACTCAAAATAATTGTTCCTTTATTAGTGTTAATCGTTGGAGTTATAGCAATTGTTAAACCAGAAAATTATTTATTTTTATCACTTTCACTTACATCGCTTATGATTTCGTATATAGGTATACTTAGAAGAAAAAATAAAACTGATACTATTGCGATAATCTTAGGGATAGTGCTGTTTCTTGTATGTTGTTTTTATTTTCTTGTATAATCATATACGAAATTATTTAACAAAGATTTATTTTGTTAAATAATACAAAATTTGAAACAATAGCCATAGTTACTATGGCTTTTTCCTATTGTAAGGTAATCTAAACCACTTATAACGAATTTGATAGAAAATCTGTTGTCGATACTCCAAAGATAATTTATTTAGAGATATCTCTTATAGTACTAGTTCCACATTTTTTCCATCCTTAAACGTGGAAATGGAAAAGGTTTAATAAATTGAGTAAATAGGTTAATTTTAGAGTATTTCTCCAAATGTTTAATTAAGGTGTACTTTAAATGAACGAACAGAAATGTTATAATGTCAATAACAAAAATGTTCATTTAGGGTTGTTCACTAATTAAAGTGAGTATTGCGGACGATTTTTACCAGGCTTGCGGTTATTTTTACCACACTTTGCGAAGGAATTTACCAGGAGTTGCGGACGTTCTTACCACTAGGTGAAAAGACATGGACTCGATTTTACTTCGGCCCATGTCTTTCGTTTATTTAACTTCTAAGTATTATCCCTCGATTATAAATACCAATGATAAAATCTACACTTTTGTTTTTTAATGTCCCACTAATTTACTCCGCAGAGGCACGCAGTAAGTAATTTCTCTTCTTCGGTAAGACTATGCTTGGACTCGAGAGTTTTTCCACGACGATCTTGGAGACCTTGTTCCCCATCTTTTTCATATTTTCGTACCCAGCTATACACTTGTTGATAAGATCGTAGTGCGGTCAACAGAATATTCTTTGGCAATTGTACTTACAGACGTCCCACTCTTAATCACTCGTAATATTGCATCAATTCTTTCTTGTAACGTATGCTTACTTCTTCTTTTAGACATAGAAAATGCCCCCAATATAGTAGTAGAGAATTTTTATTATTTCTCTGTCTACTATATTGAGAGCATATTACGAAATCAGGGGGCTTTCTTTTTCTCTTGTTTTGTATTTGTTTCCATCGTCTTGATACTTTGCTTTCGAATCGCGGCTATTTCCTCAGGATGAATGGCATCGTTATCTAAATAAACACCATGCTTCACCCCGACCGGATCATTCATAACACCCTCACGCAACCCATCAGGATGCGGACTCGACTCTATATCCTGTCGATTTCTTCTTGACATTGCCTCTCCACCTTTCATTCAGTATTAGAATGGCGGAAGCGGCTGAAAAATATGCATCGTACTTCAAGATATTAAGATGTATCTTTGTAATTGCTTAGCCTTTAGTTGAATTTGGTGTCGCCTAGCTATTGGACTCAACCTTTGACTTTACGTCGTCTTTAGCAGATAGTAGCTCATCCTTTGCCTCTACTGCGCTATCTTTCACATCGACTAATTCACCTTTTGCGTTTTTAACGGAAGAGACTACATCTTTTGATTCCTCAACTACATTTTTAGTTGTATCTTTAATGTCGTTAACTTGCGTATCCAAGATTTCCTGTATTTTATGGATTGCCTCTTTAGAAATATCTGTTGCATTCTGAATACGATTGATAATAGCATCCTTCGTACCACTTGGGTCTTCTTTAATTGTAGTAGCATATTTGTTTACAGTATTCTTCACGTTCTTAGAGGTATCTTTCACTTTCTCGCGGGCATTGCTATTCAGAAGAATTAATGAAGAAGCCCCAACTTCCCCTATTCCGCGAATTTTCTGTGATATTTAAATGGTAACAGATCCTCCAACAACTTACTCTATGGTATTCTTATTCTATTAATAATTGGCGTAAAATCAATTTCCGTAAGATCACGTAAAAAATTAAATGCTAAATCTTTTTGTTTTTGAACAGAGATTATATTCTTTTGTGTTGTTTAATGGTTTTTCCAGTCATAAATCTATCCTCGAGAAAAACATCTTCTATTCCTTTAGTCATTAACTTTAATGCAAGAATGACAAATGTAAAGGAAATAACCACACTAAAAAACATCCAAGACCAACCGCTTAAGTGGTTGAATCCATTACCAACCATGCCGGACCATTCACTAGATACAGAAATATATGCATCTTGGGTGTCATCAAGTTGTTGTTCTATTGTTCCGCCAAATAATAAATGAAAAAATCCAAGGTGAATCAATAAAATCAATACCTTGATTATTTCCTGTATAAACTGAATGAGTAAAAGGGGAATCATATATGGTAGCACATGCTTATGAAGTATATGTAACTTGCTCCCTCCAAGTGTTTTTGCAGATGTAATAAATTCATGTTTATAAAAGTGGTTGAGTTGATTTCCTATCAACAAGGACAAAGTCGGTATTGCTACAATGGTTAATACGAAAAATTGGAAAATCATTTTTTGTAATATACTATATCCATCTACTTCGCCGTGTGGAGTAAAAAGTACATCAACCAAAAGAATATAACAAATAAGTGCAGCTGGAATAAAATAAAATCCATTTACTAAGCCGCTTATGTACCGATTGAGTTTTGAAAAGTAATTTTCGAAAAACAGACCAATGATAGCTGAAATCATCACCCGCAAACCAGCCACAAGTATAGAAATACCAATTGTATATTTTGCACCTTGTATTAATAAAACAAAAATATGTCTTCCTACCTCGTCTGTACCAAGTGGAGGTACCTCGAGGGGGTTAAATGGAGCAGCTGCAGTTATGCTCCCTTCACTATTTCTTAAGAAATCAGTAGCTGGTATCTTTCCTTGAAAAAATACGGTGTGCATAATACTAGATGCTAGTAATAAAAATAAAAATATAAAACCAGATAAAAAAAGCGGATGCTTGAATAATCTTTTAATCATAATTCCTGTAATCATAACTTAAACCTCCACTTGTTTACCTGTTATCTTTTCAATCACAATCTGTATAGACGCCTGCATCATATAAATAGGAATAAACATGATTAACAGTCCTATTGCCAATATCTGCACCGAACCATGCATAAGCATAAACCGCATTAAACCATCTATATTGAATGCATATTCAATCATAAGTAGGTTAGATAGCATAAACCAGATTATAGATTTAGATTGTAGAAAAATATTGATAACAGCATTTCGCAATACATGGGAAAACAAAACGGAGTAAGTTGACAATCCTTTAGACTTTGCAACATCGATATACTGTCGAGATATTTCTTCCTCAAAATCATAAATCATAATACGATAGAAAAATATTGTCGGTAAAATGGTAAGAACGATAATTGGAATGACAAAAATTTGATTATCACCAAAAGACGCAATACTAAAAAAAGGTAGGTTTGTGTGTTTGCGGATAAAAATTGCAGTCATTATCGAAATACCAATTACAAATATATCTGGAATGGATTCTCCGATAAAAAGAATAGCTCTGATTATTTTACGTATTTTCTCCGTAACTATCATAGTGATAAGAGTTGACCCAAGAGCAAAAGTAAATGCGATAAAAAAGGAAACAAAAAGAAGAATCATAGAATATCTCCATAGTGGCCAAATCCCTGGGAATAGGAAATATGTTGTTTGGAAATTTTCATATGTTATTGCTTTTGGATTAACTAAACTGGAAGCAATAGACCCTACTCCGGAGAGATAGGAAGATATATCTAATTTCATTCCATCAAACAGAGCTGGAAGAGCCGAAATTAAAATAATTCCAATGAATGTCAAAACAAATTTTAATAAAATTCGGTAGTATAGACTCATCTTTCGCCCTCTTTCATCATTCACAATGATATTTAAAATGGACCAATAAAAGACTCATTGTACCTTCATAACGTAGCCCGACTTTTTGCATTACCTTACCCGATGCTTTATTCTTACTCATTACTGGTGTCCAAATTCGATTTAGATTAAGTTCATTAAAACCAAATTCAAGCATTTTTTTAGAAACCTCGTTCAGTTTTAATCGCTCGCAACATATTCAATCATCCCTTTCTTTCATATTTTCGCTGAATTTACACGATTAAACATTACTGTTCCGGTAATTAAACGACTCTATCTCCAGTATACTTTAATAACACAAAAGAAAAAATGGCGATTTCTATCATCGCCTTACTTAACACTTACACCCTGTACTTTAAGTAAAGATTTCCACAATCTAATTTATAAGAATAAAAATCGATCTCCTTTTTAAAACTTATTATTTCATTGTTGGACTCGCAATAATCACCTTACCCGTTGAATCCATTTGCCAGTTACCCTTACTTACGAACATTATCCCGTTTAAGTTTCCGTGGAGAAATATATATAACAAAGAAACCGCTATGCCTATTGCTCCTATTACATTTACTGCCGTTGTAGAATAGCTGCTAACTATAATTATCGCAAAAAATAATATCACTAAGAGTACTTGTATAGTCCTATCTATTTTTCTCATTACCCAGTCCCCCTCGCAGTGTCTCCAACAACTTAGAGTTAACCAAGTATTTACTAGCCAATAAATAATCCTTATTAATATTATTGTAAACTTACCGCTTAACGCTCTAATGCTTTCTATTCTTATAATTCCATAATAGATAACTTTTTTATGAAAATGTCCTTTCTAGTCTATTATTTAGTATTCATAAAGACCTCCTCTAATGAACATTGTTCCACTTTCAATTCATATAATTGAACACCAGATTCGATAAGTTCTCTTGATAATGTTAAGATTTCTTCTTCTGAAGCAACTTGTAACAGTGTATATTCTTTCTTATTCTCCACAAAGTTCACAACCATTTCAAGTTTCTTAGAGAGCATTTGTATGTCATTTCTCTGCAAAATGGGTTTTGTTCGAACGGAGATATTAATACCAACACCCGTTTCTTCTTTTAGTTGTCGGGGTGTACCTAGTTTTTTTATGACACCATTGCTTAAAATACCAACCCTATCACTCACTTTATCAATTTCATCTAAATTATGTGAAGTGAGCAGAATAGTCTTTCCAAGCTTCTGATATTTTTTTACTATGTTTCGTATTTTAATTGCTGATTCCGGATCAAGTCCAGAGGTTGGTTCATCTAGAATAATCAAGTCAGGATTTCCAAGCAATGCTTGAGCTATGCATATTTTCTTTTTCATGCCAAAAGAGTAAGATTTTATTCTTTTCTTTTCATCACCTTCCAATCCTACTTCTTTCATTAGAGTTATATAATCTCTCTTGCTTCGTCGGTCTCCTGACAACTTCCCCATATATTGTAAAAAGTGTACCCCTCTCATATGTTCATATAAATTAGAGACATCTGGCATAACGCCTATTATTTTTTTCGATTTATCAATCTGAGCATCAGGGATATCTTTTATTTTAAAAAAGCCTGAGTTTTTGTTAGTAATACCTGTAATTGTATGGATAAAAGTTGATTTTCCAGATCCATTATGACCGACAAATCCAAAAACCTCCCCCTGATGAATTGTTAAATCAATGCCTTTTAAGACGTCAGTTGTTCCGTATTTTTTTGTCAATTGACTTATCTCGATTATCTCTGTCATTTATAAATCCTTCCTTTGCAAAAGTAAAATAGATATTAGAAAGTAAATAATACCAATGGCCAGCGGAATGAACATCAAACCAAAGGAACCATCTAAATACTTAAATGGCAAGATATATTTGAATGGTGCTAAGTACCACTTATCAGACACTATTGCTGCTAGTCCTAAAATTGGTAAACTGATACCTAATATAATTCCCAAGAACATTGTTAGTTTTGTCTTTGGAATGGCAGTGGAGATTAATAGTACAAGGTTAACAATATAAAACAAAAATATAACTGTTTGAAAGTAATCTTTCGGAAACCAAGAATCGGCAAACATAGACAATATGCAGAAGGATATAGAAATTGTGACAATCCAAAATAACAACGTTCCTAGTAACTTACCTAACATAATTTGTAGCCTCGAAACTTTCGTCACAAGCAACCGCATTGTCTTCAACTCAACTTCTTTATTAATTATGTCATGGGATGTTGCAAATACAAATAAAAAACCAAACACCAGTACAATCATTGCAATTGCCGATGTATATGCAGAACCTTCATCTCCGCCACTTTCCATCATTTTATTAATTAAACCAGGATTGTTATCAATGAACGCAGCTGATTGGTAGGAAACAAACGTAATAAATAATATGATTAGAATAGATCGTATACTTTTAAATGAATCAGTAAACTCCCTTTTTAACACATGGATCATATTTATCTTCCTCTCCATTTTATATTTATTTCAAGTCATAGGATTTCATTTTATCCAATTCTTGTCTTCTCCTTTTTTTAAAAGTTTCTCTACCTGCCGCCCAAATTGAAAGTAAAATAACTGTTCCTAGCGTTGCGATAAACCAAAAATCTTTCTCGTCATCTGCTAATCCTGAAAACTTCAGATAAACGAGTAATACGGTAAAGCATAATGGCATCACACCACCCCAGAATGCTTTCTTTCTTGTTGATAAAAAGTGCTGAACAACCAATATTGAAATTGCTATTAATAAATTAATAAACCATCCCATTATATCCTCTCCCTTTCCTGTTTATATTTTTCTATAATTGATTTTGCCTGTTCCAAATTAATACGGTCATCAACCGAAAGCTCTTTAATGAATTTTATAAATCCCTCTTTATCAGCAGCTTCATTCAATTTTACTTTCTCAATTAATGTATCCAACTTCATCCTCACCGTTGGGTAGGAGACTTCATAAATTATTGCAATTTCTTTTAAAGACCCCGAATTCATTACAAATTTTATAATGAATTCCACATCCTCTTCCTCTAAGGATAAAATCCAATCTGGAACATTTTTAATATCCATATATTTCTTTACCTCCTTATATTTAAATTCAGTTTAACATATTTATTAATAATGTAAAGTTATTTATTAATAATATTTAATATTTATTGAAATGATTATTAAACATTTATACAATAACACATAAAAAGACCCTGTTTTTGAAAACAGGGTTAAGTATCAAATATGGTATAGTCATCTAATATCGCTTTAATCATCATAGCTGTATTTGGCAATTTATTCATGTATGAAATGGTAGTATGTTGTTACTGTCATGCTAGCGTATATAAAATATTGTATATTGCCATGGCGAACCACCTTCCAAGCATCGAACTAACATGTGATAAATACTTATGCTTTGCATGTCATCTGCTCCGAACTTTACAAAACCATTCGACCGTTATTCGTACTCAAAAGCCTTCTCCCCAGCATCCTCTCTTGTATTGTTCACAACCTTCAACATTTCTTCATGATAAACTGCTGTAGGATTTTCCGGCTGCTTCGACTCTACTGGAATCTCGTCATCTATCAGTTACAATTTCTAGTGCAGAATCTCCTTTTACCGCTAAAACATCTTCCGTCAAAGCATTTGAAAAGTCCACGCGCTCGCAATTACGCTCAATTCCGGGGGATCTTATTCAGATAAACACCTATTAGCTGAATAAGTCTGTCAGCCACTTGGTCCAATTATTCCAAGTTGATATTCTTAAGTCTTTTCCGTGACCAACACTTTCTTTGATTAAAATCTCAACTTGTTTAGCTCCATTTTCTTTCAATTTATTATAAAAATTTTCAGTATGATACGAACGAATGCTTCTGTCTTCATTTCCGTGGATTAAGAGTAAAGGACGTTCTTTAACCTTTGTTAAAAACCTTGAGGGATCAACTGAATGTCTACCTTCAATATAATCTCTCCACTCATTTTCGTCTAAATTACGATACACGTTTTCGTGGCATCTTTTTAAATATTGATAGAGTGTAGAAAGATCATCTTCTTGGACTAAATGGTCGGCATTCTGTTGACTTGGCTCTAGTAAAGGACAAAATGCTATTGCGCCAGATGCTAAACTAGAGGAACCTAATGCTGAAACAGCTATACCACCACCATAACTATTTCCAATAAGAATAATATGGTCAATATCCCAATAAATCTCTTTTTCAGTATTCAAGTCCAATGTATTACCTTTTGCTAAAAGTTCAAGACCCATTAAAGCACCCTTTACAGAAGAATCTGGACCAAAATCTCCATAACTTTGCCAGTTTCCGGGATAGCGCGCCTGCAACACGGTAAAGCCCAGATCCGATAAAGGTTTTCCCATTTCAGGGGCAATCGGTTTGTTAGGTAATCCCGGTAACCACACAATTCCTATTTTATTATTCAATGTTGTATCGGGTAGATAGAGTTCACCAAGAATATCTCCATTTCTAACATAAGCTATCATATATTATCTCCTTTCTTTACGTTAATATCTGAATTTTATGGTAGCGGTAAACCTTCTAAAAAGACGTAGCACAAAATTATTGAGGCTACGTTTTTGTTTTTTATTAAAAGATTATACAGACCTTTAAATGACTCTAAAATAGCAATTACACATATACCTGCAATCATCTATTTGAATATAAACTTAAGTCGTCTATATTAATAATTGCTTTTAACATTCTTAATAAGCTCAATCCAATTATTCCATCTATATCAAAGCCGTAATTCATAGCCCCAATTTCTAATGTGAAATCTGTTGTTTGCATTTCTCCCACTTTTACTAAATCAACAGTCCTCGAATATACAAACTCAGAGCCGCCTACTCCGCTAATACAGTATATCATATCATTTTCCTCAGCTACAATGCCTATCGTTTCAGCTAAATCCGTTGATATAAACGGTGCTACCAGATCCAGTATCTACTAATACACGTTGGAGATGAAGAAAATCCCCATTAAATCCTATTTCCATGTCTACTAATAGTAAATCATTATCTATTCTTAGTTTTTTCACTACTTCCTGACACCTAACCACTTCTTTTCAGTTATTCTGGGTTCTTTACGATTGGTGTGCAGAACATATAATTCTTTATTCGGATTTTCATGATGAAATTCTTGATATGCCCTCATTGCCTCTGGAGAACTGGTAAACTTATTTAACGGCGCTATTTCTTCCAAAATTCGTTCACTTTGTTCATTTGTATAAGCTTGGGTTGCTTCTATCAATACCCAAGTATCTGGAAATGCCTGGCGTACATCTTCCCATTTCATTTGAACCACCTCCAGATTATTTAGTTATATTATAATATGATATTGCTGAAAGGTACGATAACAGGTCCATCTTACTCAACATTCATATTCCATTCTTAAGAATTCAAAGATACCGCCGTTGGTAGCCTGCCTAAAAGTTTTGACATCTTTAAATCCAAAGTTTCTATACACTTTTATGGCTCTTTGATTAAAAGTAGCAACGGATAGTGTTATTTTTTCAGGTTTATATTCATTCTTCACAAATTTCATACCTTCTTTTATAAATTCCAATCCGTTCCCTCTACCAGTAAGGTCAGGTCGCATTCCAAAACCAATATCTGAAATTTTATCGTCTACTTTGTTAACACTAAAAAAGCCGATTAATTCACTGTTATTAGTAACAGCATACACAGAATTCCCACGTGTTTCTGGATTTACAAATTCTTCTAAATCCTCTTTATCAGCTTCCATATCGTAAAATGAATATTCACCATCATAGTGCCAATTATATGCAATGTCCTTTGCTTGGTCCTGCGTCATAATTTCAAACTTATAAGTCATAACTATCCCCTTTCGCTATGTCTTTGTGTTTTAGCTTATTCTATTAATAATACTACAAAAGAAAGCATTTGAATCTTCTTTTTTGGAAAAGTAAAATTTCTTATTTAAAAACGCATCTGTTAGTTGCAGATATATTATCGGTATTCCGTTCGTAAAATACCATAAACATCAATATCTTCATACACGCCATGTAAAAGTCTATTCTGTCTTAACTGTCCTTCTATTTGAAGTCCAGCTTTCTCTACAACAGCTTTTGAACCTATATTTCTTGATAAAGCCGATGCCCATATTTTATTTAATTTCAATTGGTTAAATCCAAATCCAATTAATTTATCTACAGTCTCCGTTGCAAACCCATTTCCCCAATAATCTTTACCGATCCAATAACCAAGCTCACCCTTATTATTACTTTTATCTATCCTTATGGTAACAGTCCCAATTACTAAGTTTAATTCTTTAAGTGTTATGGCTAAAGGGTATTCAAGACCCTGTTTAATTTGCTCTTATTGAATTGAAATCCAATCCTCAGCATATCTCAGTTCGTATGGATGCGGGAGGTCTAAAATATTTGCTAATTCTTTGTTATTTGCCAAATCTCGAATTCGATTGGCATGCTCCCTATAATAAAAAAAGATCGCCTGTTGACAGTCTTCTTGTTATGGTAAAGCACTCTTTAGCGGAAGAGCGTTAAGTAGGTTCAATCAATTATAATTACTTCTCCGTCCTTTAGCACTTTAAAAGGTATTTTATTATTTATCATATATTCAATATATTTGTCTATATCCCCAGACTCTGGATGGTCTGATTTATAATGGGGGCCAATTGCATATGATTCGGGTCATCTGCAAAGTGAATACCTTTTAGTGTTGGTCCAAGGATACAAACCCCAGCACTGTACCCTCCATATATGATGTTTTTTTATCCTTATAATACTTTTTAATAATTTCATCGAAACCACTTAACCTCATTGCCTGTGCAAGAACGAATGTGTTGCCTCCCCGAGCTTGCGAGTGAGTGAATGTTCTTTATCTCTTAATCTTTTAATAACTAAAACACTCGACTCCTTTCAGTCGTCGTAATCTTTATTAGTCTTTGTCGATAGTCTATGCGTTAGTCTATGGTATAGGTCTGTTCAAACTAAGCAGAAGGACTGTTCGAGTTGAACACATGGACTAGTCAGACTTGACACTTGCTTGACTTATTTCCGAAACTTTTTCGTAATTTATCGAATACCACTTCGTTCTATCTGCGCCCATCTTATTGTAATTTCCGGTAACAATTAATTCCGATTCTTCTAGTCTTCCGAGAATCCTTCGTATAGTAGTCTCGCTCCAAAACGGAAATTGCTTCGCCCATCCTCCGTAAGTGTTATAAACCCAGTACCGTCCGTCTTCATAATTCTTCTTCTTCGCTAGCCAAAAGTGAATCTGCTGTAATACGATAGCCTCGTTTAACCCTATAATCTTCGCCAAAGTCGGAAGAACGATTAACGGGTAATCATCCAGCAGTAAACTATTCAAATCCTCGTCGCCTCCTTTCCGTGCCTTCTAATTCCAACATCGAAATCCATTCCGCAGTTTTTCCGTCTTTACCTAAAATAAAATAATTCAGAATCCTTTTAACGCAAAAAAAGACGCCCTCCCCGAAGGAAGAACGTCGAGTTTATTAAGTTTAACGGAATAAATTATTTAACGGACTAAACTTCCGATGAGCCTCGTCCAATTCTTTTCCGAACATATTGACGTACACCTTAACCATGTCCATCGTCGAATGTCCAAGTATTTGTTGAAGGCTGAAAGGATCGCCTCCGTTTTGAATGTACATCTTAGCGAAAGTATGTCGGAAGGTGTGCGGACTGACCCGCTTATCCGTAATATTCGCCTTCTTGCCATATCTCGAAAGGAACTGCTGAACCGCCCTTCGGGAAAGCTTCGTATCGTCGTGCGTAATAAACAACGAGTCTACCGGCGAGGAACCACGTACCTTAAGATATTGCCGTAGTACCTTCGCGTATTTGGCTTGAAAAGGAACGTACCGGTAGCTTCCGTTCTTTCCGAGTATCTTTATAACCCTATCGGTAAAATTGACGTCAGGAATGTCTATATCGCATAACTCCCGTCTCCAAGAACGTTAGCATGATCGTATAGTTACGTACTCCCGTAAATAGTTTCGGGTCCGCTTCGGAAAGCAACCGAGTAATTTGCGACTGACTAAACGTTTCAATTCCACTCTTGTCCGTTCCCGAAATAACGAAGTCATCGAATCATGGCGGTCAATAACCCGCTCTATGTTTCGAAGGAAGTTAAAGAAAGCCTTGACCGCCCTTAGCGAAGTTTTGACGGAAACGTACTTCCACCCTCGCTCATTAACGAAATAGTCGACATAACGTTCGATGACTTCCCTGTCACAGCGAGTAACATCCGTAGTTATTCCGAGTTCTTCTAACGTATTTCTCCATAGCGCTAACTTTTGATCGTAGAACTTAATCGTTTCCTTCGATAGGTTTTTTGCAGAGGAATGCGTCAAGAACTTCTCGACGTAGGCGTCAAAATCACTCTCATCTGTATATTGCAATTCCCGAACATTAACGTCTACTAAGTTAGAAAACGTTCGCCTTTTAGACACAAAAACACCGCCTTCCCTGCGTAAGATTAAAGTCTCGCGAACTACGAGTCTCTTACGTACAAGAAAACGGAAAATATACTGTAGATACCGGTGGTCGGGATCGAACCGACACTCCCGTGAAGGAACAAGATTTTGAGTCTTGCGCGTCTGCCTATTCCGCCACACCGGCATTGGAGGCGGTAACCGGATTCGAACCGGTGGTAAAGGTTTTGCAGACCTCTGCCTTACCACTTGGCTATACCGCCAGATAAAAAAATGGAGCGGAAGACGGGATTCGAACCCGCGACCCCCACCTTGGCAAGGTGGTGTTCTACCACTGAACTACTTCCGCATCATAACTGGGCTACTAGGATTCGAACCTAGGAATGACGGGACCAAAACCCGTTGCCTTACCGCTTGGCTATAGCCCAATAATAACTAACTATTAAATGGGGCGACCGGTGGGGGTCGAACCCACGAGTGCCGGAGCCACAATCCGGTGCGTTAACCACTTCGCCACGACCGCCATTTAAATCAAAAAAACAATGGCAGGGGTAGTAGGAATCGAACCCACATCAAAGGTTTTGGAGACCTTCGTTTTACCATTAAACTATACCCCTATATCAAATGGTGGAGGGGGGCAGATTCGAACTGCCGAACCCTGAGGGAGCGGATTTACAGTCCGCCGCGTTTAGCCACTTCGCTACCCCTCCAACAATAATACAAATGGTGGCTCGGGACGGAATCGAACCGCCGACACACGGATTTTCAGTCCGTTGCTCTACCGACTGAGCTACCGAGCCGTAATAACTTTTTTCTAAATAGTGGCGGTCCGGACGGGACTCGAACCCGCGACCTCCTGCGTGACAGGCAGGCATTCTAACCAACTGAACTACCGGACCTTAATTTGGTTGCGGGGGCAGGATTTGAACCTGCGACCTTTGGGTTATGAGCCCAACGAGCTACCGGACTGCTCCACCCCGCGGTAATAAGAAATATGCAAGTTTTGCTCATGCATAATAATAGAATAAGGACAATTCGTCGTGTTTCGGGATAATTCGGGGAAGCTTACACTCCTCACAAAGCCTATTCAGAGATGTTTCTCAATGGTGTTTCGGCTTTGCTCCACCCCACGATAGTAAAAATATATTTAAATAATGGTGGAGGATGCAGGACTTGAACCTGCGACCCCCTGCTTGTAAGGCAGGTGCTCTCCCAACTGAGCTAATCCTCCGACGCACAGGATGTGCTAGTGCATGTGTTGCAACAGGACGTTGCGTATTTAACATGCCTTCCTTAAAGAATGGTGACCCGTACGGGATTCGAACCCGTGTTACCGCCGTGAAAGGGCGGTGTCTTAACCGCTTGACCAACGGGCCATTAAACTAATAATATAATGGCGGAGAGCGAGGGATTCGAACCCTCGAGACCGCGATAGCGGCCTACACGATTTCCAATCGTGCTCCTTCGACCAACTCGGACAGCTCTCCATTGAGCTTAAGTAATACAGTCGAAATCTTTCCTGAATTAACTTTCAGAAGCTTATATTTTCATTAGAATTAACTTTATGGTTAATTGCCCGGCAACGTCCTACTCTCGCAGAGACAAAGTCTCAACTACCATCGGCGCTGGAAAGCTTAACTGCTGTGTTCGGTATGGGAACAGGTGTGACCTCTCCGCCTTCATTACCAGACCTAGTGAAAAAACTACTTATTGTTAATTCTTGTAAAAATCAAGTTATTTTTTTGTCACAATCATTATTATAACCGATTCATAGAAAAAATCAAGTGTAAACTATCTTTTATGTAAAAATTA
>NZ_JBBKBV010000052.1:0-18384 GCF_037892815.1 Oceanobacillus sp. HCA-5259
ATTTTATAAAAACCTTTTTCTTACCTCAGGGGAAGGGATTGCACAGCTTTCCTTTTTCCCAAACCACTTATATCTATTTCGAGCGACTACATCATAAAATAAGTCCCGAACTGGACGTGGCATCATGATAAAGGCATACGCTAATTTACAAATACCTGATAACTCCTTGGCAATCCGTAGGGCAGCACTCGATTTAAGGTGGGCTTTCCCGTCAACAATAAGCACCATGCTGAGGTTCTCAGAAAGTTTGTATGCAGCTAAAAGTTGTTTTCCTGTTGCACTTTGGAGGGAAGCGAATGAGAAAACAGCTTTTGGATCTCTTTTAATAATAAACTGGACGCTCGCATCGCAAAAGTGGCATTCACCATCAAATAATATAATGTTATTCATACACAGTCGCTCCTGTAATTTGTTATAATCATTATATGATGAATCCGCAGTTTCTACAATGTATTCCCACGCATTATCACTTGTAAAACCTGTACTAGTCCGATATGATATAATTATGAAATACTTAATTTGTTTAGTCAGTCAATTAATTGATATGACAAGGATGGAGAGGAATCTTTATTTTTTTAATTAAGTAGTTTAGGGAAATAGATTAAGTTTTCCCTTTAGGCTCCGGATGTAATCTTGATACCAGTTATATTAATGGAAGTTATGTTTAGATAGAGCATTTATAATAATATAAAAACCACAATCTATGAGAGGAATGGGAATAATATGGCACAACAATTTGGTGTAATTGGCTTAGCTGTCATGGGTAAGAACCTGGCAATGAATATTGAGAGCAGAGGTTATTCCGTTGCAGTGTATAACCGTACATACGCACGAACAGAGGAATTCTTAGCAAACGAAGCAAAAGGCAAGAATTTTGTTGGCGCAGAAACAATTGAAGAATTTGTAAATTCCCTAGAGAAGCCACGTAAAATCATGTTGATGGTTCAAGCGGGACCAGCTACAGACGCGACAATCGAATCATTACAACCGTATTTAGAAGAAGGCGATATTCTAATCGATGGTGGAAACACACTTTACGAAGATACAATGCGTCGTAATAAAATGTTGGACGAAACAGGTATTCACTTCATTGGTACTGGTGTATCTGGTGGGGAAGAGGGCGCTTTAAAAGGTCCATCTCTCATGCCGGGCGGACAGAAGGAAGCTTACGAACTTGTTGCACCTATCTTTGAAGCAATCTCCGCAAAAGTTGAAGGCGACCCATGTGTTACGTACATTGGACCAAATGGAGCAGGTCACTTTGTGAAGATGGTTCATAACGGGATTGAATATGGCGACATGCAATTAATTGGAGAAGCATACTTCATTCTGAAACATGTTCTTGGCATGGAAGCTGACGAATTAAGTGAAGTATTCGCTGAGTGGAACAAAGGCGAACTTGACAGTTACTTAATTGAAATCACTGCAGACATATTCAAGAAGAAAGATGACGAAACAGGCAAAGCGCTAGTAGAGGTAATTATGGACAAAGCTGGTCAAAAAGGAACTGGTAAATGGACAAGTAAGAACGCCCTTGACCTTGGAGTTCCACTACCACTTATTACAGAGTCCGTCTTTGCTCGCTTCATCTCTTCCTTGAAAGATGAACGTATTGCAGCAAGCAAAGTGTTGTCTGGCCCAGCCCCATCCCAGTTTGATGGTGACCGCAAGGAATTGATTGAAAAGGTACGTAAAGCTCTATACATGAGTAAGATTGTTTCCTATGCGCAAGGTTTCGCACAAATGCGTGCAGCATCTGAAGAGAACAATTGGGACCTTCAGTATGGTGATATTGCAATGATTTGGCGCGGGGGATGTATTATCCGTGCAGACTTCTTGCAAAAGATCAAAGATGCTTATGATAACAATGCAAACTTAGCGAACTTAATGCTAGACCCATATTTCAAAGAGATTGTGGAAGGCTACCAAGATGCATTGCGTGAAGTTGTTGCACTTGCAATTAAGCATGGTATTGCAGTACCAACATTCTCAAGCGCAATTGCTTACTATGACAGCTACCGTGCGGAAGACTTACCAGCAAACTTAATCCAAGCACAACGCGACTACTTTGGTGCTCATACGTACGAGCGTAAAGATAAAGAAGGAACGTTCCATACGAACTGGTTCTAATTAAAAAAACGAGTCAATTCATTTTGAATGACTCGTTTTTATTTCAACTTTTACTTACTAAGCTATAACTTCCTCCCGGGAGAAGACCACTTCTTTGACTTCAAAAAAGTTCTGGATTGCAAGCGCACTTGCCCCTAAAACACTAGCATCTTTTCCAAGGTCAGATAAGGCGATTTGGCCATACACACTGACTGAAGACTTCAAGTTTGCGACAATCTCTTCAATCGCATTTGGATATACCTTCAATAACTCACTGTTAATAATCAATGTTTCAGGATTATAGGAATTAATCATATTGTTTAATCCAATGGATATATAACTGATAAAGTTCTTCATTACATCATAAGTTTCTGGATCTTCTGCAGCCAGTAATTGCTTAATGTCATGATAATTTAAGTTCGGGCGGTCAAGCTTTTCCATCAACTGTGAAAAGACAACCGACTCTGCTGCATAAAGTTCCCAACAGCCCGAGTTACCACAACTGCACTCTTGCCCAAACGGGGAGATAATCATATGACCAATTTCTCCAGCATAACCATCGTGTCCCTTTACAAGTTTACCATCGTTAATAATTCCTGCCCCAATCCCCGAACCCAGTACGATACCAAGCATGTTATCGCTATCAGGATATTTATAAACTCTTTCAGCAAAAATGGAAAGGTTCGCTGTATTTTCAATCGAAATATCTATATCGATTTCCCTTTCAATATCTGATTTCAAGTCCTTGTTGCTCCATTGCAATCTCGGAATGAATTGAACCCATTCATCGTTATTTACGGTACCGTGCACACCGATGATCGTTTGAACAAGTCCATAATGACTTGTAGAATACTTTTCCTTGTAATTGCGGATTTCTTCAACAAGAATATAAAGGACTTCTTCGTACACTTCTGTATGGATCGCCATTGTATTGACTTCCACTATATTTCCTTGTAAATCGGCAATTTGAAATTTAATTTCTTTAAAGTCAAGATCGATACCGAGAACATAACCAGCATTTCCATTAATGGAAAGCATAATCGGACGCCTGCCGACTGTGTTATGTTCCTGTTGTGTTTCTTGCACGAGCTTTTCGTTCAATAAATCAGCAACTTGGACGGAAATCGTTGCTTTATTTAAGCCTGTTATCTTAGCAATTTCCGCTCGTGAAATAAATTCATGTTCAATAATCTTTTGCAAAATCAGCGACCTGTTTATTTTTTTTATATAGGCGCCATCCCCAATAACCATTTCGGTTCCCCCTTCATACGTCTGGATGATACATCATGAATTGTAAATATCTTAATGTTTATTTAAGATAATGCAAGTGCTTTCATCCCTCGTAATTATTATAACAAATCCTCTAATTCTGTGGGGTAGAACACAAATAGAAATTGATAGACTTCAAACAAACGAGTAAAGATGTTTTAAAGATTAATCATGGCTTCTCTTGAGTTGTAAAGCGTTTACATGTAATGTTAAGTATATATTAATTTTGTTGGTTTGGCAAACAAATAAGGGTGTTTATTTAAAATGCAAAGAATTGGTTACTATAAAAGAAAGTTTTATTTCTGCATAAGTTCAACAAGCATTCGCCGTAAAGGCTTGGCGAAATGTCAAGTTTTTTAATGTAATACATAGAAATTATTCGGTACATAGGTTAAAATGTAAGTCACTACATATAAACTTAAAAAGGAAGTCGAATCATGCTCTATCGTGTTCAGTTGTTTAAATTTTTCACATCAATCTATGACCATATCTTTCGGATTAGACAAGCGGAAAAACTATCCAACGTTAGAAAAACTAGTACTCTATTGATTCTCGCGACGATAATTATCTATGGATGGATGGCTTATTTAGGCATCGGCAGTTCCATTTTGTCGGGAGGAGTAGCGGAACTTGGTGCAATGGAATATGAAACGAGTAAATTATGGTTTGTCATTGGACGAATGATCTATGGTGCCCTATTTGCCGCGTTCCTTCTTTTTATACCGAGTCTGATCTTCTACTTGATTACGGAAATACCGTACGGGAAACTCGTCATCATGCAGCAAGTCGTGCTTGCGGTCATGTTGATCGAAAGACTTCTATGGATTCCTCTTGCCTTATTTGCAGGACTGGATTGGTTTGTATCCCCGCAATCCTTTGGAATCATCGCTTCCTATATTACGGAAATCGATTGGTTTATTTATTTCTTTGGTGCAATTACGTTGTTTCAATTTTGGATTATTTGGTTCCAATACCGGTTTTTACATACGCTCTCTGAAATCGGAAGTCGAACGTTATGGGCATTTATCTTGTTGCTCCATGTTCTCGGTTGGGTTCTTGCGGGAACCATTGCATTCGCTGATTCTTATATGATAGGTCGGTGGTTTGAATGAGGAGAAGTCACTTTATTCAATTAGGAATACTTGTATTTATAGCTGTAAATTTACTGCTTGTCTACTTAGACGACGAAGCACGGGTCGATCGGGTCTCTTATGTGAATAAATGGTCGGAAAGCGTCACTGCGGATTTAAAGCGGGAGCTGTATAAACCAGTTGTTTTAGCGGCTGCAGATGAAGAGGAGATTTACTTTGACAGGACGGAAGGAATTTTCCAGCAGTTTCTTGTGTCAGTTGGAGAAGAGGTGACACCGGGTTCAAGCTTATTCACCTTCCGTGTGGAAAACTATTATGAAACCGAATCGGATTTACTTCAGGAGCTGGAACGTGTGCAAGGAGAAATAACCGCCACTGAACAAGCGATTTCTCAAATGAAGGCATACCAAATTCCTGCGAATGAATTTAATCCATCGAGTTCCGTTTTGATTACCGAGGAAGATATTTTCGTTGAGCTTCCAGAGTCACCGGTTGAAGCAGAATTGATGAAAGAACAATTTATCGCGGAGAAAGAACAAGAATTAGCAGCAAAAACGATTGAATTGACGACATTGGAAAATCAATTGGCAGAACTTCGGGATACAGGGGATATGATTACATACGAGAGTCCTTTCGGAGGGAAAATAAAACATATCTCAACAGATCTTAGCAATCCATTGATTGTTATTGAAAGTACAGAACTCCATGCAACAGGTGATTTGAGTGAAGCGGAACGGTTGGAAGTGGAAGAAGGCATGAATGCTGTTTTACAACTGGAGGAAACTGATGTTCTTTTAGAAGGTACGGTGGAGTTGCTTGGTGATTCCCCTGCTGAACTTAACGTGGAAAAAGAAAGTATTTACCCGTTTTCTGCGAGTTTCCAAGAAGATACTTTAGAAGAAGATATAGAGGACGAGGAAACGGAAGCAGAGGCTGAAACTGAAATAGAAGCAGAGCTATTACCAGGCTACCATGGAACGCTTGCGATTACACTTGAAGAATCGCTAGGTGCGACCACTATTTTTGAGGATGCTTTATTAAATGGGTCCGTTTGGCAAATGACCAGTGCTGGTAGGCTGGAACAGAAGGCAGTCGAGACCGGACTATATGAAGATCAAAAATTTGAAATAAACTCCGGATTAGATGTGGCTTCGACGCTAGCTGAAGCTCCAGTTCGCCAACTTAGAGAAGGAGCATCTTACATTACCCCGTTAAAATGGAAGCAAGTAACGAAAGAATCATTTCATATGAAGGGGAATAACTGGTTGCAGCCATTTGTTAGTGGTCTATTAGCAAGATAAAAGTAACCTGTACGAGTTTAGTTTTGAATCGTAAAAAATCAAAAAGTAAATGAAATAGAGGTGCAATCACGCATATGGATTGTACCTTATTTTTGTTGATATATAAATGAGATGGTAGTAGTTATTCCTCCCGTCACTGTGATCGAATTGGAAAACAGAAGGCAGGATTAAGAACCTTGGAGCGAAATAAATGTTCTTATTATTTAAAGAATTGAGTCAATTTCATAATTGCTCTTTTTAAAAATACAAAGACGTACAGAATTTCTAAATTGTATTTTTAAAAACAGAAATCATGCAGTTTGTGATGGATTTAATTGCGCATCGATACGATCCGCGGCGAGCTTTGATGCATTATAAACAAGGGTTACCATGTCAAAATGGACTTTTGCACGCTTTCCCGTACGATAACGAACATTGTTCAATTGGAACCATTCTTTAAGATAGGCGTTCACGCGTTCTACAGCGGTGCGACGTTTGTAAATATTGTCCCATGCTTTGGAACCGCGGGCTGGAGCAGTATACTTCCGAAGGTCTTTCGTTATTTTCATTTTATAAACCTTTTGACAAATGCCCTCATTCGCTAAAGGGCATTCCCTGCATTCTTTTGGGCTCGTGTATTTTAGTGTTTCATATTTGGCATCAAAGCTATCATAACGGTACGAATGCTCACGAAAACATGTTGGGGCAAAGTGTTTGTCGTAACCCAGAAGTTCCCCTTCATTTCGCTTGTTGTATGCAATCACAGATTGTTGTCCCATCCGATGGACTTGCTCGTAAATCGGTTCAAAGTCATAGCCTGCATCCATCGTATTATAACGTAAATTCAGCCCGAAAAAGCGCTCATGAATTCCCTTAAGCAACGGGATGGCAGCCTTCCCATCATTTAGATTTCCTGATGAAAAGAGTGAATCCAAAATATATTGACTGGATGTGCCAACGATTAAGTGAGCTTTGTAGCCAAACCAAAAAACATTTTTTCCTTCCGAGTTCTTCTTTACGCCCCATTTTGGGTCTATGGGAACTTCGGAACGCAACTCCGCTAAAGGAACATCTAATTGTGCTTCTATTTTCTTTTCATATAAAGGCATAGTTGCTTCTTTTTCGGCTTGGTCTTTTAGCCACTGTTCACGCTCTTCTTTTGTTTTGCGCCCACGTTTTTTCTGCTCGGACTTTGGCTTTTCTTCTTTCGGAGGCGCTTGGTCACGAGCTTCAAAATGAGTGGCATCAATGGCAACTGTATCGTCTGTGATAAAGCCTTCTTCAATAGCTTGAAGCACAACTTTTTCTTTTTGTTTCTCCAGTATGTCGCACTCCAGTAATTTCGTCACAAGCCGAGAGTATGAGGCTTCTGACGGAACGGCATCCGATACGAGGAATCCACAATTTAGTTTAAAAGCAATATCCTCATGGAGACGTTTGATCAGATCTTTAATAGTTGGGATTCGTTCTACATATCTCACAAAACAGGAAATAATCATGGCCGCATAATTTAGTTCTTCAGGTGCACCAAAACGTGACTTTTTAGTTACTGCATGATAGATGGCATCCACATCTATCGTAGAAATAATCGCTTCGTACTTTTGGGTAGGTTCCATGTTGTATAATTCTTGGATGCCAAATAGGCTTGGTTGTCGTATAATGGTCATAAGAAGCACTCCTCCAGTCTTTTTATGGTTTTGTGGATATTACCATTATACAAGATTTGGGGAGGTGCTTCTTTTTTCATCTCTCAAAACCGATGGGAGACAAGGACTGTGAATTATGAAATTCATTCAATTGGTATTCAATTGGAACGGAGAAAATAATTGATATAGAGTTAGAACCCTATCACTAGATTTATTGTGGAATTAAGCCATTTCATAAAATTTGATATGTTGATTTTTTCTGACAATTATATTAATATTAAAGACAAATAAATAACGAGGGGGAATTTTGATGATGAAGAAATTATTATCAGTACTTATGATACTCATTGTAGCAATTCTAAGTAAACCATTTTATGCGAGCGCAGAATCACTCACCGTTAATATAGTACCTGTCGAAAAAGGTGTTAATACTCAACAGCAGGAAAAAGTAATTAAAAGTATAGATGTTGATACTGGTTTTTTAAACAATATAATAGAGCTAGACGAAAATGGGATATTAAGACAATGGAATAACTTAAATTCTGATCATAAAATTAATGAGGTAATATTTGTAGATGATTTTAAATGGGCATCTAATATAATCTCACCAAATAAAGTAATAGGTTCAGATGGTAGAAAATTAGTACAAAATATTGGTATAACTCCATATAAACAAACAGTTTACATCAATCAATATTATTTAAGTTTAGACTCAAAGCTTTACGTATATAGATGTTCAGGGGCTGTAGTTCCCAAAAATCTAGGAGGTAGTAGGATTTTAACAGCTGCACATTGCCTATATAAATTAGATGACGAAAAATTGATTGAGGGTCATCCGGTGGGAGTATCAGTATTTACGGGCTATAACAATGGAAATTATGATGAAGTATCAAGTGCCACATCAATAAAGTTACCGGCGGAATATATAAATACATTAGCAAATCAATATGATTTCGGAGTTATTGATCTCGCTGACGATCTGTCGTCAAGAGTTGGTGTGTTAGATTTAGAAGTTGCAACCAATAGGAACGTGAAGATTGGTGGATACCCTGCAGATTTAGGACAAAGACAATACATTATGAGTGGTCCTGCTACCTTAGAAAGTAATGGTAGACTGCATTATACGATTGATACTTTTGGGGGTCAAAGCGGGGCACCTATTTTAGATAATGTTAATAATCGGATTATTGGTGTTCATTCAGCCGGTTACAGGGATTTGGATTTAAACTTGGGGGCTGCATTAGATTCAATAAAAATTTTATTTATAAAAAGTCCATAAAGTAAAGAAGGTAATCGGATGCGCAAAATTATATATTCACTCATTGCAATCTCCCTGCTGTGCATAATCGTATTTATCAATTATGAATTCAAACCATTGGAAAACAAAGATCCTAAATCTACAGTAAATTCTGATAACGGAATGGTGAATCAAGAACCAGAGAGTCCAAGTATAACAACAGTAACAGGTTATTTCTTTTTTGATTATGTCGATATACGTGAAAGATTAGTGGGAGATGAGGAAGAAGAATATTATTATTATATGGACAGGTATTTCCAAACATACTCTTTTGAATTAATCACTCCTACAGAAGATACGGACGAAAAGACTGACACAGGGGATGACTATGAAGATTACTTTAAAGAGAGAGGGATGGATATCCTTTCTCTTCCGAATAAACTCACAAATAAAGATGGGCTTTTTTTCAAGAACGGCGACTATATCTCAGTCGAAATAGAAGGACCTATAATGGAATCTTTTCCAGCACAGGCGAAAATAACAAAAGTAGAAAGAATAGCCCCACGTACGGTTTATAGGTAGCATGAAACATTGCTATTTTAGCGCGATAAGAAGAAATAGTTAGTAAAAGTCCTAGCTAGTTTGAATGTGGTGCGCAATCCCCTGGTATACGTTCGAATTCGAACGACAACTGAGAATTGCGCACTATTCCTGACCGAACCCACACCACAACTGGAATTTAAGCATCAGCCCTAAAACAAATTCATTACAACTGTAAAATTCGCACCAGCCAAGAATACCATTTGTTTTATTCAACCTATATAGATTGATTTTCATCTATATCGCCTAAATATTCGCTGCCTTATGAAGTTCTGTAGCGTTGTGGGTTTTATAGCGATGATAAATAACAGTGATACTTGCTCCAAGCATCAGGATAAGCCCTGTCAGGAAGAACCATGTCATGAGAATGATCACCCCACCAAGTGTCCCGTATGTTGCCGAATAGTTACCAAAATTACTTACATAAATTGAAAATCCGAATGAAATAATCTGCCAAAGCAGACTAGCAACTAAAGCTCCAGGGATAATATGCTTAAAGGAAATCTTCTTATTCGGTGCAAAGCGGTACAACAACATGATAAATGTCGTAAGAACAATGATACTAATCAGCCAGCGCAAGATATGCAGCAAAACCCCCATTCCTGTGGTCAATCCGATAACCGATCCAACTAATCGTAAAATAACGTCTCCGAGAACCGGTAAAAGAATCGCGACAATGACAGAAATAATCAGTCCGATTGTGAGACCAAGTGAAATTAAGTGAACAGTAATAAACGAGCGGGTTTCCTCCACATCAAATGCTTCATTCGATGATTTAATGAATGCATTAATCCCGCCTGATGCCGACCATAATGCACCGATGATCCCGACGGTTAGTAATCCGCCTCTTGGGGTTTCGACTAGGCTGACAATATTTTCTTCAAATAAAGAGGCGATTTCTCCAGGTAAGACGGTAGAGAAGAAACCGAGCGCGTCGTCTGCTGAAATATTGAAATAAGGGATAATTGCAAAGCCGACGATCAATAATGGAAAAATCGCCAACAGGAAATAATAAGCCAAGGCGGCAGCTAGGAATGTAATATTATCTTCTTTAAGCTTCTGCAATAATTCTTTTCCAAATCCTTTTATTTTACCCATTATCCATTAACCTCCAGTAAACTTCCTACTATAGACTCTATACCCCGCCTGTTTTGAAAATAATCTTTTTGAAAAAGAGAGGCAGGGAAGAATTGTGAAACGTTAAAAGTTTTAATTACACCATCTAGTGGTATAATATCACTATAATAGATGCCTGTATATGTGGATGCTAAAGGAGGGGGACAGTACATATGGGACTTATTTATCTTAGTATTTTACTTGTAGCCATCGCCTTTCTGATCACGGTCGTTTATATTTGTTTCGTCCTGAAGCGTGTGACGAACACAATACAAACGTTACGTGGAACAATAGGTAGGGCCGAAGAGCGGGTCGAGAAGATGACGCCAGTTCTTTCGCAGACGATAAAAGAGACGGATGAGTTAATGGCTGATGTAACGGAAAAGGTCCAAGCAACGGACAGTATGTTTGACTCGGTCCAATTATTCGGTGAGTCTGTTCAATCTGCCAATACTGCGCTACAAAATGGGTTAGGAAATTTAACGGACGAGGAAA
Source organism: Oceanobacillus sp. HCA-5259 (assembly GCF_037892815.1). NCBI lineage: Bacteria > Bacillati > Bacillota > Bacilli > Caryophanales > Bacillaceae > Oceanobacillus > Oceanobacillus sp. HCA-5259. The sequence goes on from NZ_JBBKBV010000052.1 coordinate 10,844, forward strand.
TGGATCGTAAAGTAAAGCCGTTTATCGAAGGAATAAAATGGAGTGAAGTTGCAGTGCAATTGTATGGCACGTGGAAAGGCAAGCAGCTGAAGCAAAAGAATGAACTTATGATTCAAGAAGAGCATGATATAGTAGAAGTAACAGGGAGAGAGGGATAGACATGACATTAGTTGGTGTAGGAGTATTATTAATTGGTGTTGCATTTCTTGTGTTAGCCGTGTTCGTAGCTCATGTGTTGAATAATTTGGCTGGTGTCTTGGACGGAGTGGATAAAACTGTTCAGCAGCTGCCTGGACAGCTCGATGATATGTTGAATGAAACATCTAATATTATTCGGGAAAGTAATCAGACTTTAGCTGACGTAAATGTGAAAATGGAGCAATTGAGCCCATTATTCTATATTGTGGGTGATGTAGGGAATGCAACAAGAAAGTTTACATCATCTTTAGTGGACGTAACCGACTCGATGAAAGAGAAGAGTGAGGCAGGTAAAGGTATTGCCGATACGAATAAATTAGGTGGTATATACGGTTCTTTCGCATTAGGATATTACTGGCTGAAGCGACGCCAACAATTAAAGAATGACGATGCTGAAGGGGAATTTACTGGTGGTAACTAAAAATCTAATCTGTTCGATTGCTAGTGGCATTGTGAGCGGTGCAGTGCTTGCTGTTGTGGCAAATTACCGGGATGAGCATGCGGACGCTCCCTCATTACTTGAAAAAGCGCAAGCGTGGGAAAGAAAGCTCTACCAGGATGGTGCAGAGCGCGCGGACCTGATTGAGAAGATTAAACAAGATGCGCGCTTAGCCGCAAAGAAATAATAAAAATGCATGGTACCTGTTTTTCAGCGGATACCATGCATTTTTTTAATTAATGATTATTCGTTGTCGATTACATTTCTCTCTTTACTGAGTTCTCTAGCCTTCAGGATAACCATCATCCCTAGGGTGGCCGCACCATACAAAGCTTCCAAATTTTTCCTTGTGGCGAACGTGCCAGTTTCTTTCCTTTCGAAGTCTTCCACAGCATTCACCATATTAGAGGAGAGTTCATGTGTTGCTCTACCTACATCTCCAACAAGGTAAAAGATAGGAGTCAGTTCCTTTAATTGTCCATTTATTTGCTGAAGCGTGTCTACACCAGTATGGAGGGCCGCATTTGCTTGGTTGCTAATATCTTTTACCGTCTTAGGAAGATCCTTCGTTGTGTCTTTTACGTCAGCTAAAATAGCAGCTATCTTATGAAGCGGTTTAATTAATATGCCAGTTAATGCTAATAGGGCAATTCCGATGATGATTAATCCGATCCCAATCCAAATCATCGTAAAAACTCCTCTCCGTCATTATATATTTATCATACCACGTTATCCTTATTATAAAACGAAACTTTCTTCCGTGGAAGTTTTTGCTCCTTCACCCTAGCTTACCACATATCCTTAGTCATAATCCCTTCCAGTCACCCATAAAATTTTAATAACATACTCAACTTGCGCAGTCTATGTGGAAAAAATGTGGATTGCTTTCATTCGGCGTAAGCGTTTTACACGTTCTCCAGAATGGCTCTCTAATCACCGTTTAGTTTCCCGATGATCGGATGCGCATCCTAAGGTACAGCTGAAGCCTCCTTGGGCTACCGCCCTGCTTAGGTCTAGACTCGTGCTATTCCCACAGGAGTCACCGTCCACCGGGAAACTGAACTGGTAAAGATGATTATGATGAATGGAGATTATTTTAGCACGATGAAGATTGTACTTCTGAAATGTTAAATAGTGCTCCGAATTAAGATTTTCCTCGGAGCAGTCCAGACACCTCGAGACTCCTGCGGGAGGCCGGCTAAGTACGGTCACGTCCTGTGACCAATGCCGGCATTAGAACTTCCTGTTCGTCGATAGGCTTGGTGAGACCCCGCAGTGGGCTTGCCTACGAGGAGGCTCACCAGCCGCCCGCGGAAAGCGAGAGGTGTCTGGACTGCGAACCTCCAGGTAAAAGTTGCGCTTACGCTGAATGAAAGTAATTAGCAGGTAGTTGAGTAATATAGTAAAGGTGGCGACGGGATGGAGCGTCTTTTTAAACTTGGGACATGGCTCTTTGGTTTGTTTATCTTAGTGTATTTGATTCAAATGCCGATTGAGGAGACGGATACGACTTGGGCGTCTTGGTCACTCCCATTATCAGGAAAAGTGATTGTTCTTGATCCGGGACATGGCGGGCCCGACGGAGGGGCGGTTGGCAAGGATGATACAGTAGAAAAAGATATTGCGCTGATGGTTACGAAACAACTGCAGCGCTATTTACAACAGGCAGGTGCGCTGGTTTATTTAACCCGAGAAGCGGACGAGGATCTTGCTCATGAAGATACGAAAGGACTCTCCCGTAGAAAATCGGAGGACATAAGAAATCGGCTTCAATTTATTGAGGGTAAGCAGCCTGATTTATTTTTGACCATCCATTTGAATGCTCTACCTTCAGAGAGATGGCGGGGAGCCCAGACATTTTATTATCCATCTTTTGAGGAAAATGCACATCTTGCTCGTATGATCCAAGCGGAAATTAGGGGTAATCTAGAGAATACAGACCGGGAGGCGCTAGAGATTGATGGAATTTATCTGTTGAAACATGCAGAGGCACCAGGTGCTCTTGTTGAAATTGGTTTTTTATCAAATGTTGAAGAGCGGGAGTTATTGAAGCAGAAGGACTATCAGGAACAGATGGCAGCAAGTATTTACCGGGGGTTACTACGCTATATTACAGAGCCAGCTGAAGCGGAAGAGTGAAACCGTCATCACAATGCATTTTACTTAGGTTTTCAGTTGTTTATGTTATACTTGAGGATGTACATAAATGCAGATAAGGATGGTGACAACATTGCTAACAAAAGAACAGGTGATGGAACTCTTAGGTCCGGTAAGGGATCCATTTATACATACAACATTAGCAGAAACAGACGGGATTAAGAACGTTACCATTAGGGAGGAAAAAAAGCACGTCAGTGTGAAGATCGGAATTTCCAAACTGAATACCGGCGAACAGATGCAGATGCAACAAGAAATTGTTGGGATTCTAAAGAAAAATGGTGCGACAACCGTAGGACTACGTTTCGAACAATTGCCAGATGAAATCATACGAGAATATCAACCAGCTGTCGATCAGGCGAAAGAAGCTTCCTTAATGGGTGGTGTGAATCCGCACTTTATTGCAGTGGCATCTGGTAAAGGTGGTGTCGGTAAATCGACAGTAACCGTTAATCTTGCAACAGCGCTTGCACGGCTCGGAAAGAAGGTTGGGGTTATTGATGCCGATATCTACGGGTTCAGTGTTCCAGATATGATGGGGATTGAAGAACGTCCAATCGTCCGCGGGAAAAAGATTATCCCAGTGGAACGCTTCGGTGTGAAAGTCATTTCTATGGGCTTCTTTGTTGAAGATAACTCGCCGATCATATGGCGCGGTCCAATGCTTGGTAAGATGCTGAATAGCTTCTTTTCTGAAGTGGAGTGGGGTGACTTGGATTATCTATTGCTCGATCTCCCACCAGGGACAGGAGATATTGCAATGGACGTTCATGAGCTTCTTCCAACTTGTAAGGAAGTAATCGTTACAACACCGCATCCGACGGCCGCATTTGTTGCCGCCCGCGCTGGTCAGATGGCAATGAAGACGAACCATGAGATTCTCGGAGTTATCGAGAATATGTCTTACTTTGAAAGTAAAGTGACGGGGGAAAAAGAACATGTCTTTGGTAAAGGCGGCGGGAAAAAGCTCGCTGAGGTATTGAAGACGAAAGTACTTGGCCAACTACCGCTCCAGCAACCATATATGGATGATGAAGTATTCGCGCCATCCGTTTATCAAGAAGACCATCCAACTGGACAGGAATTCCGCCGAATCGCTGCGAAAATTGTTGCCCAAGTGGAAGAATGAAAATAAAAAAGAGCCTGAGGGCTCTTTTTTATTTTAACCGCCTTTAACCGCCTTTAACCGCCTTTAACCGCCTTTAACCGCCTTTAACCGCCTTTAACCGCCTTTAACCGCCTTTAACCGCCTCCACCACCAGCGCCAGCTCCTTGTTCATTTTGTGTTTCGGCACCTTGTTGCTCATCACCACCACCCTGTTGCCGCTGGTTGTTCTCCTGACCTCCACCATTTTGTTTTGCTTGTTCTTCAGCGGCTTTTAGAAGAATTTCTTGGATTCTTGCTTGGAATAGCGGGGTTTCCAATGTTTGCTGGATTGTTTCTTCCAAATGAGCGCGAAATTGCTGACTTTTTAAGGTTGCCAAGATCAATGCTGTTACCTCCGGATTCTGCAGTAATTCGAGCACCTGCTTTTGATATTCTGCATCATGCATTAAATTCTTCATCCATTTTGTTTGCTCTTTTTGAATAGCTTCTGTATATCCTTTGACAAAACTTGGATCCTTGAAGAGTGATTGCCACATTTCCTTTCCCTTGTCACTCACTAATACTTCATTTATCGCAGATTTCACTTCATCGGATTGGATTGTAAGTTCTTGCTTCACTTTCTCATCTTGGAATAATTCGGTTAATGCTTTTTTACCATCTTCAGTCTGCAAGATATCGACAACCATCTTTTTTGTCTGCTCATAATCTGCTTGATCCTTTGCCGCCTGATTCCCGCCACAAGCTGTTAGGGGAATAATGAAGAGAATGAGGAAGAAAAGCTTTTTCATGATGAACCACCTTTCATTTTATGTCCAGCTCCCGTGCCGGCGACTAGCGGATTTCCAGCACCTCTGTGTAAAAGGAAATCCGATAAACGCTCACGTATGTGGCAATATTGAACTACCCTTCGTCCTAGAAGGCACAATGTGTACGTCGCTACCCGGGCGCTTTGCTAATATGATTGACAAATTTACCAACTATACAGTTAAAATGAGGAAAAAAGCTGCTGTTCGTGTTAAAATACAAACATACGCATGGAAAGTGTAGGAGGATTTACATTGAATATTCGTAAATTGATTAAGTTTTTATTCAATACGTTAGTCATCGGTGGAGCTACTGGTATTATTATAAGTTTTTTTGTTAAGTGGGATACATATGCTGCCTATCTTAATCCAATCAATTGGATGGAATTATTAGGATTACTGACATTTTTTGTTGGTTTAGGCTTTACTTTCGCTGTTGTCAGTATGACTGGATATTTTGCTTACTTATATATTCACCGGTTCGGAATTAGTTTATTTCGTTCTTTTTGGCCAGCAGTGCAGATTGTGTTAATCGTATTTGTATTATTTGATTTAATTTATTTCCCATACAGAGGGTCTGATGGGGAAATAGGAATATATTGGTTGATTTTTGGCACCTTACTCTTCTACCTTTATTCTTGGTTTGTCGCCAAGCTAAAACAGAAAGAAACAAATAAATCTGCTTTTATTCCGACATTGTTTTTCATGATTGTCATTACAACGTTAGAATGGACGCCGGCTCTTATGGCGGAAGGTCCGGATTACGTCTGGTTAATGTTTGCCCCGTTACTTGCATGTAATACGTACCAAATCATTGGCCTACACCGAATCGCAAACCGTGTAGACGGCAAGTCTAAGAAAGACCCAGCTAGAAAAGAAACAACAACACCGAAAAAGAATGTCAAACAAACCGCAACAACAAAAGCGTAAAAAAGCTGAGTCTAAGGATAGGCTCAGCTTTTTAATAAATGATATAACCTGAATTATTCAAATGTATAAGCCTTTTGCTAGGGAGAGAAAGATCAACAGTTAAAGAAGGGCATCAATATAAGGGAAAAACGACTAAATTTAGAAGTAAGAAGTCTTCGGAAAGGTTATATGTATTTGGCCGAGCTCAAAGTCTTAACGGGAAAATATCGATCATCAAGTGCATTACCGCTCAGACTCCCTTTGAGTGATCAATTAGGAAATGTGTATAAGCTTGGCCATGGATTAACTTACTAAAAATGAAGCAAAAAGCGCCGGACCAAATTTTGAGGTTGGCTCTTTTCTATTAAGAAAAAATACCCTGTAGAAACTGTAGGTCTCCTTTTATCACGCATTAACGGTCTATAATACCCCACCCCTAAACAGGAGGAAGCCCAAGATGTGAAGTGAAGGTGGGGGATATACAGTCTGTAAATCCCTGATTCCGTTCCACTAAGATTCAGTGGGGGAGGTAGGAAACGGTAGGAAACCCCCCGCTGAATGAAGTTTCACTTTATGGTGGTGAGAACAGAGGGATGGTTATCCCAATCTGAAAAAATTACTCAATCAACTCAATATCGGCATGGGCTTGACTGATTAACTCGCTAATTGGTACAAAATTTAATCCTTTACTTTTCAAACCAGGTAGAATTGTTTCTAGAGCGGAGGCCGTCTGTTTGACCCTATCGGATGCGTGAAGCAGAATGATATCTCCATTCGTTGTATCATTCATAACAACATCTACAATGTTTTCTGTACCTGGGTTCTTCCAATCATTTGGATTGATATTCCAGTGCACCACTTCAAATCCCATTGATTCAGCAAGATCCAGAATCTCTTCATTAAACCGTCCGCTAGGAGTCCGAAGTAAGTTGATATCTTCAAATCCAAGCTTTTCAAATGCTTCTTGAGCAAGGAATAAGTCTCTCCTCACTTCTTCCAAATCCTGTTCTACATAGCTTTTATATCTATACCCGAGTATTCCAATTTCATGTCCATCCTCTGTGATTTTTTCAACAATGGCCGGATGACGCTCTGCCCACTCTCCACTTAGGAAAAAGGTTGCTTGTACTTCTTCCTGTTTCAATGTATCGAGGATATCATGAACTTTCTCCTCTCCCCAACTGATGTTAAAGGTAAGTGCAATATTCGGTTCTTCCACGCTCCCCTTTGTTAGTGCAACTTCATCACTTGCGTTACTGCCAAGTATGTTGGATTGAAATATGAAAAAACCAGCGGCTAATAGCAATACAAGACTAAGCGTGAAATATCTTCTTCTCTTTTTAAAGCTGAATACATAGAAATGATCCATTTTCGTTCCTCCTTGGATAACTTGTCCTTACTTCATCTATATGATGGGAAACTAAAAAAATGAAAAACATCATGTAATGAGCTGGGTTTAGAAGAAAGTTTAAAAAGATGTTGTATGAAGAGAAAATTCGGGAATAGTAAATTAACATGAAAACAGAAAATCTATAAATAACCGACGAAATTCTGCTTAACCCGCATATATGCGTATAATTATATTAGGTAAAGGAAGAAATGGTGAAAAAAGTTAATATGTTTGGAGTGAACAGGAATGCTGGGATTATTAATAAATGAAATGGAACAAAAGGAAATGGAGTATTTAATCAAACGGGAGTTAGAAGAACTATTAATGGATTTGGAAGACAATCGTATCGACGCATTACTGAAGAAGTCGATGAGAGAAAGGTATGAAAAACTCTTTCAACTTCTGTTGCGTGTGGCTAGCAAAGAAGATTGCCTGCCATATATACCGGCTAGAAGTCAGTATAAGAAAAGCTGAAAAAGATGATTTATTAGTTTGGCCTAAATTGCAATATTAAATGCAACACTTTATGTGAAACCA
>NZ_JBBKBV010000053.1:0-16144 GCF_037892815.1 Oceanobacillus sp. HCA-5259
TTGGATAAAATAAAAGTCGAATTATTTAAATAGAGTAATATATTGTAATTGACAAAATATTACTAAGATATTATAATGAAAACGCTATATTAAATAGAAAAAAGGGGAGAGGGGATCAAGAAATGAGGAAAAAATGGTTAGGCTTACTCGTGATTGGTTTATTATCAATCGTCCTTGTAGCCTGTGGCGATGATGGAGGAGACGACGCTGATAGCAGTGATGGCGGAGATGGGGATTCTGCCGGTCTTGAAACAAATATTGTGACCATTGCTACGGGCGGGGCGTCTGGTCCATATAATATTATCGCTACGACACTTGCGGATATTTATACGTCAACTTACGATGTCAACTCTCGTACACAAACAACAGGAGCTTCCGCTGAAAACTTGAATCTCATGGCAGATGAAAAAGTAGAAATGGCATTTGTTATGAGTGATGCATTGAGCCAGGCTTTAAATGGAGAGGAAAGTTTTTCAGAGCCGTTAGAGGGCATTACACAAATTGCGAATCTTTACCCGAACGTCGTACAAATTGTTGCACGGGCAGATGCCGGCATTGAAACAATAGAAGATTTAGTCGGGAAGCGTGTGGCTGTTGGTGACCAGGGTTCTGGCGTAGAAATAAATGCACGCGCTTTATTAAATGGTCATGATATTACATATGATGACTTGCAGGTGGACTACCTCGGTTATGCGGAGGCATCTGACGGTTTATCTGGAGGAACGATTGATGCAGCCTTTTTAACAAGTGGGCTGCCGAATGCCTCTGTATTGGAACTGTCTGAAACGCTTGATATTAATCTAGTAACGGTAGATGCAGATAAAGTTGCTGAAATTGCAGAGGAACATCCGTACTTTGTTCCATATGAGATTCCAGCAGATATGTATGACAATGCGGACGTTGTATCAACTGCAGCTGTTCCGAATGCGCTCGTTGTGCGTGAAGATTTAAGTGAGGATGATGTGTACGAATTAACCAAATCCTTCTTTGAGAATCTGGAACAGTTAGCTAACTCACATCAGGCAGCGGCGGATATATCATTAGATACAGCTCAAGACGGCCTTATTGCGCCATTACATCCAGGAGCTGAAAAATACTTTAATGAGCAATAAGAAAAAAATCTGGATCGGGAGCGCGTTTCTCATCGTGCTCCTTTTTCTTCTTCTTTTACGTTTGCCAGTCATTGAATTAGCGGGAGACAATACCGCTTATTATCTTAAACATAACGAATTTACACTTGGCTGGATTCATTCCATTGAGAAAGAAGAATGGTTTGAAAACTATAAACGAGAAAAGCAGGAAATTGTGTTACTAGAAACATATTTTAAGACGTTTGGTGCTGGGACGCCATATGAAGTTGAAGGAACAACGACTGAAAATGGTTTTATCCATATGGAGATGGATGTGGCTTATGAGGAATTAAATGTAACGGCTTCCGAATATGTGGATTTGACGATATACATGGAAAATCGTGAAATTCCTTTGCATCATTACTTTAATGATCACGAGCGCGTTCTTATTAGCGTGCGTACTGTACCTATATGGGAATACATAAGGGGGGAATTTTTATGAATAACGAAAAGCAGCCAACAACATCTGTTGAGGTCTCGGATGAGCAAGTCCAGAAAGTATTGGAAAAGTTTGACTTGGAATCGAATGTGCGGAAAGTAAATAATAAGGCAATCTTATGGGGCATATCGCTTCTCGCAATTTCTTTTGCTGTCTTCCATTTATATGTAACATTTAATCCGCTGCCAACACTCTTACAGCGGAATATCCACTTAATGGGTGGACTTGTTCTCGTATTCCTACTCTATCCGACATTTAAAAAGCAAAATCGCACAAAGATACCATTCTATGATTGGATTCTCGTCGGGCTAAGTGTCGCTTCCTCTGTTTATTTGTTTGTTGTATATCCCGATATTGTCACAACGCGTGGCGGGATTGCGACTACGACAGATATTCTAATGGCGATTATGACTGTCATTTTAGTCTTTGAAGCAGCACGCCGGGTTACGGGATGGATTTTGCCGATTTTGGCCATGTTATTTCTTGTCTATCCCTTCTTCAGCCACCAAGACTGGTTACCACGGATGCTCTTGACAAGGCCATTTGATTTATCCGATATATTTGGTCAGCTTTACATTAAAACAGAAGGTCTTTTTTCAACAGCAATCGGTGCATCGGTCCAATTTATCTTCCTGTTCATCTTGTTTGGGGCATTTCTTGCAAAGTCAGGGATGGGGCAGTTTTTCAATGATCTTGCTCTTGCACTAGCCGGACATAAACAAGGCGGACCGGCTAAGGTAGCTGTTATCTCAAGTGCCTTTATGGGATCAATTAACGGATCCGCAGTCGGTAACGTCGTTAGTACCGGAGCCTTTACGATTCCGTTAATGAAAAAGATCGGTTATGATAAAAACTTTTCTGGTGCAGTTGAGGCAAGTTCCTCTATTGGTGGACAGATATTGCCACCGGTTATGGGGGCGAGTGCCTTTATTATGGCGGAAACAACTGGGATATCGTATGGAACGATTGCCCTCGCAGCATTGATCCCAGCGCTATTATTTTTCCTGAGTAGTATTATGCAAGTTCATTACCGGGCAGGACGAGCAAACTTGAGAGGGTTACCGAAAGCAGACCTGCCCGAGTTGAAAAAAGTGCTGAAAAATGGATGGCATTTGCTCATTCCGCTTATATGTTTAATTGCGATGCTGTTCTACGGACTTCCAGTTTCATTTTCTGCCTTTTATACAATTGTAATTACCGTGATTGTATCTTGGTTTAGGAAACATACGAGAATGTCGATTAAAGATATTTTCGAAGCGCTGGAAACGGGAACGAGACAATCCCTATCAACAATTATTGCTTGTGGAGTTGTCGGTGTCGTAATTGGTGTTGTTAACTTAACAAGTTTTGGAGCGACATTGACGTCTGCTATTACTAGCCTTGGTGCAGGTTCACTCATGCTTACGTTAATTCTGACAATGCTTGCATCCATTGTACTAGGGATGGGTCTCCCTTCCATTCCGGCATATATTATTACCGCGACAATGGCTGCTCCTGCACTTGCGGAATTTGGTATTCCGGTTCTAATCGCTCACCTGTTTGTATTTTACTTTGGTATTTTTGCAAACATTACTCCACCTGTAGCACTCGCTTCCTTTGCCGGGGCAGGACTTGCAGGAGGAGATCCGATGCGAACCGGATTTATCTCCCTCAGACTATCGATAGCAGGATTCATCGTTCCGTTCATTTTTGTTTACGAACCTGCAATGCTTTTGATTAATCCAACTGGATTACCGGTTAATGTAACGGAATTTCCATTTGCCGCAGTAATGGATATCCTAATTGTCACAATCAGTTCGGCCATAGCTGTCATTGCAATTAGTGCGGCGGTCGAAGGGTATATTAAAACACATTTAGGTGTCATCACTCGAATCATTCTCGGGGTCGGTTCCTTGCTTTTGATTGTTCCCGAGCTTGTAACTGATATTATTGGTTATGTAATTATATTTGTGATTTATGCTTGGAATTATATAAAAGGAAGAAAAGGACCTGAAGTGGCACTTGAAACGAGGTCTGGTTGAATGGATTGCTTCATTAAAAATCCCAAGTTCATTATAAAATGGACTTGGGATTTTTTTGGGCTTAGTTGTTTTCAAAATAGGTTGCGATTGCCCGTTTCTGGTATTCAAATATGTCTTCCAACATCTTTCGGATAAATAATTGATGTGCTATGTCCCCAAAGATAGAGAACGGCATTGCGTAGTTTACTGTATCACGCATCTCTGTACCATCCGTATTCTGGATCAAGCGGTGCTCGTGCTGCCAATAGCGAAACGGCCCGGAGCGTTGAATATCAATGAACATGCTGCCTTCTTCAATACGGGTAATCTCCGCCTGCCAGTTCATGCGAAGACCTAAGAAAGGTCTGATTTGATAACGGAAAGTCATCCCTTCTTTCATTTTTTGTGGAAGGGGATGGAGTGGTTTGAATGATAAATCACTTGAAGTAATGTTCTCTAATTGAGAAGGGTTGGAGAGGAAATCCCACGCTTTTTGTTGAGGAACGGGAAGGTGCTGCGTTGTGGTCAGTGTGTATATTTTTAATTTAAATCCTCCTGCTGCTTTGAATCGTGTTATATTTTAATAAAAAGGAAAAAGCATGAATCACTTTTCATGCTTTTTCCCCGGTTCTTTTATAAAAGTATTCGTATTAGTGCAGTAAAATATTAGCATCTTTTCATGTTAAACTTTTTTAACAGCCCAAACTAGTGATATGACCCATCCAACCAAGGACCAGCCTAAAAATAGGTTCAATACAAAGATAGATACGAAGTTTGGTTGATTATTTATCTTAGCTATGATGGTTGGTAAAAAGTAAACTCCTAGAGCAATGGCGCCCATTAAGAAAATGAAAAACAGCATGAAAAGCTCCATTATCATCCCTCCCTTTTATACCGATATGATATATCCAGAATGCCATAATTTCTTTACAATCTGGATAGTATTATCTATGTTTTTGCGGAAAAATGGAAAAATTTGTCTGATTTGAATGATACTATTTATTATTATCCATATCAATGTGGATTGTGAGAAAGTTTACACTTCAAACTTCACTAAAAATTATAATCATAGTATGCATGACTCGAATATATGGTGTGGGAGATAGTCGGAGAAAAGGTTAATTCGTTATACACTAGTATACTTTCTAAAAAAAATAAAAAGACCCTTTCCAAGCTAGGAACAGGTGCCGCCCCCAAAAGTTAGAGTTATAATCTAACTTTTGGAGTAATCACCTGAAAGGTCTTTTCAATCATTATTTATTCAATAATCCAATCGCATCTTCAAATGGCAAGTCGAATGTTTCTGCTACTGCTTGATAGGTTACTTTACCATCTAAAGTGTTCAAACCTTTAAGTAATGAAGGATTATCGAGTAGCGCTTTTTTATATCCTTTATTCGCAATTTGAATCGCATAAGGAACTGTAACGTTTGATAGTGCAATTGTTGCTGTTCTTGGTACGGCACCTGGGATGTTTGCTACGGTGTAATGGATAACCCCATGTTTTGTATAAACAGGATCAGCATGTGTTGTCGCATGGTCACTTGTTTCGAAGTTTCCACCTTGGTCAATTGCAACGTCTACAATGACAGAACCATCTTCCATTTGTTTAATCATATCTTCTGATACAAGCACAGGAGCTTTTGCACCTGGGATGAGCACAGAGCCAACAACAATATCAGAATCAATTACTTCCTGTTCAATGTTTACATCATTGGAAATAAGCACGTTAGCATTATTGCCAAATATTTCGTGGAGCTCGCGCAGACGAGTTGGGTTCAAGTCAAGAATGGAAACTTCTGCACCAAGTCCTACAGCAATTTTCGCAGCATTTGTACCTACTACACCTCCGCCGATGACCGTAACTTTCCCGCGTTTAACACCTGGAACCCCAGCAAGTACAACACCTTTTCCGCCTTGTGTTTTTTCTAAATAATGAGCACCAAGTTGCGTTGCCATTGTACCAGCCACTTCACTCATCGGTGTTAATAATGGTAGTGAGTTATCTGGAAGTTGTACGGTTTCATAAGCTAAAGCAACAACTTTTTTATCGACCAGTTCCCTTGTTAATTCTGGCTCATTTGCTAAGTGTAAGTATGTGAAAAGAACTAGTCCTTCACGGAAGTAGGCATACTCTTCAGGAAGTGGTTCTTTTACCTTCATAACCATATCTTGAGCCCATGCTTCCTCAGCAGAAGATACAATGGTGGCGCCAGCTTTTTCATAATCTTCATCTTTAAAACTTGACCCAAGTCCTGCAGCTGTTTCGATAAATACTTCATGTCCAGCTCTTTTCAAATTAATAACTCCTGTTGGTGTCATGGCAACTCTGTTCTCATTATTTTTAATTTCTTTAGGTATACCGATTCTCATTTTGAATCCCTCTTTCTATTTGTTTTTTATTTTCTATATTACACCTAAAATTAGCGCTATGCATTTTTTTGCAATTGCTCTTTTTCAATTGGATTGGCGAAATAGTTTTCTGTTTGTTGTTTAACTACTTTATACAATAATAATAGACCGATTAAGTTCGGAATAATCATAAGTGCGTTTGCCATATCGGCAAATGCCCAGACCAATTTAAGGTCGGCTACTGAACCAATATATGTAGCTGCTAGAAAAAGAACACCATAGATGCCGACGTATTTTACGCCGAATAAGTATTCAAAGCTTTTTGATCCATAGACATACCAGGCGATAATCGTTGAAAATCCGAAGAAAACAACAGAAATGGAAACGATGTATTCACCGATAACGCCTAGAACAGCTCCAAATGCAGCACTAGTCAAAGCGCCGCCATCAAGATTCGCATTATGCTCGACTCCTGACAATAATCCGCCAGATGGATCCCAGAAACCGGTAATAACGAGTACGAGCCCTGTCATCGAACAAACGATAATCGTAACGATGAATGTACCTGTCATGGCAACAAGGCCTTGTTTGGCTGGATGGCTCGTCTTGGCATTTCCTGCAATCATCGCTACGGTACCCATACCAGCCTCGTTGGAGAATATTCCTTTCGAGACCCCATGCTGGATTGCCTGCGTGACGACAAATCCGGTGAATCCACCAGCCGCTGAAACAGGTGTAAACGCATGGTGGAAAATTAGCCCAAATGCAGGTATGATTTGATCAAAATTCAAGATTAAAATTAACATAGAGCCCGCAATGTATAAAATAGCTAAGACAGGGACGAACACTCCAGCAACATTACTGATTCGTTTTATTCCGCCAAATATAATGAGACCGGTAAGTATAACAAGTAAAACTCCGGTAACCCAGCCCGTTACATGGAAACTATTATCCATTACGTCAGCAATTGTATTTGACTGAACGGCATTACCGGTTCCTAATGCTGCGATTCCCGCAAAAAATGCGAACCCGATGGCTAGTGGCTTCCACTTTTTCCCTAGCCCGCGCTCAATATAGTACATTGGCCCACTGGAATATTCGCCATTTGGATTTTTGACACGGTAGATTTGCGCAAGAACAGCTTCAGCATACTTGGTCGACATTCCAATCAGTCCAACAACCCACATCCAGAAGAGCGCCCCAGGCCCTCCAAGCGTAATGGCTGTTGCAATTCCGGCGATATTCCCATTACCAATCATCCCGGCGAGCGATGTCATCAGAGCTTTGAAGTTACTTACATCCCCTTCAGCTTCTGAATCCTCTTTATCAGGCGTAAATGCTAGTTTGAAAGCATACCATAATTTGGTGAACTGCAGTCCCTTTAACGCAAATGTTAAAAAGAGCCCTGTCCCAACTAGCAGGATCATACTAGGCGCACCCCAGAGGAATGCGTTAATTTTATTTAATACCTCTAACAAAATATTCAACCCCTTCCCCCTGTATTACAATAGATGATGTTAGCGCTATGTTTGTTTGTGGTAAAAATAGCTATATTATGTAATAGCGCTTACAACTCATGTACTTAAAGATTCTACTAGATTGGATTCTAGTAGAAAATGTCGTTAACTGTAATTGTACAGTTAAAATTATTTAGCGTCAACTACTAGTTTTTTTTCGTTAAGTCACTTGGTGGATCTTGTTGTTTTTTGGTGAATTGGAAGGGAAAGGGATCGGGTATTGTTGTGTAATGAAGTGTAAATACATAAATATGAATCTAGTGAATAGCCATATCAGAATGGATAAAAATGCGGAAAGGAAGGGATTGTGATGCTCCATTTAGAAAAAAGGGGGTGTTATTGTCCCAATAAAACCAGCTGGTAAACATGTTACCAGCTAGTTTCATCCGAACAGTTCTCCTGCAAAAAGTGGGACAAATGCTCTGACCCTCTGTCCCAGTTAGGAAGGGGAGTGGGTTTGGTGTATGATGTCAAATGTTACTTTGGTATTGGTTGTTTTCTTATTTGTAATGTTCCAATTGGGAGAGAGCATTGTTTCAAAATCGGTAAATTCATCTTGTTTCAGTTTAATTCCATGAAATTGATGGTCCTCTAACGAATAATCTTTCCCTGACTCCAGAGCAAATTTGATATTTAATAGCCGTTCGATTCCGTAAACGGAAATAAATTTAATCGTGTAGCCAGACTGAATTGCTTGTTCCACTCGCTCGAAATCATCTTTCGTTTCCTTAATAAAGGCTAGATAGTCGAATGAATCATCGACCTGCAAGATCGCATCCAGATCCTCTGTTTTTATTGCATGAATCAAGTCGGCTTTTTCCATTCCGGATGCAAGTAATGTTTCAATCATGTATGCTTCCATTAATGTGACGGATACTGCCATCGTATTTTCCTCCCCCTTATTCATTTAACGTAATTTCATCAATTACATACAACTCATCAAGTCTCGGTGTATAGTTAAGCCGGTCGCTCACACCGTAACGGCCTTCCAATTGGAATAAGTAGACGGCTCCTCTGTCTTCCGCTAATATTTGCTGAACTTGTTGATACTGTTCTGCCCGTTTCTCCTCATTCATGTTATAGGCCGCAGCTTCAAGTAATTCGTCAACTTCTTCGTTCGCATAGCTTGTGACATTTTCTTCTCTAAATAGATCGAGTACACTGCCGTCAAACATGTCATTTCCCCACCCGACGAAGACACCTTCTGCTAAGTCTTCATCGAATAAGCGTTTAGCAAATTGACTTTGTTCGAGTAGTTCTAGATTTGCTGTGATTCCAACATCCTGGAGCATTCCACCAACGACTTCGGCCATCTCTGTATAATAATTGTTAACTGAAATATCTACTGTAATTCCATCTTCGTATCCAGCTTCTGCGAGTAACTCTTTTGCCCGGTCTGGATCGTACTCATACGTATCATAAAGGGACTCATCGGCTCCGAAGTTCCCTGGAGTAACATGGGTCCTTGTCGGTGTTGCTGCACCTAATAGAATTTCATCGATAATGACTTGGTTATCAATGGCAAGATCGATTGCTTCACGAACCCGCGGATCACCAGTTGGTGCATCATCTTCTGTTGACAGCCATAGCTGGATGACACGCTGGATTGGTTCCAGACTGACATGGGTTCCTTCATTGTCATTTATTCGGTCGATATCTGCCGTAGGAATATTAAAGGCAACATCGACTTTATCCGTTAATAGTTCAGCAACCCGGGTCGAGTCTTCTGGTACAACGGTAAATTGAACCTTTTCCCAATTCGGTTCACCCTCGAAGTAATTTGCGAATTTCGTTAGTTCAACATAACTATCTCGATTCCATTTGGAAAATTCATAAGCACCTGTGCCGATTGGATTTTTGAAAAATTCTTCTGATCCTACTTCTTCAAAATAGGCAGCTGGGAAAATACTCGCAGCAACCGTTGATAATCTGCTTAATAACTGCGGATCCGGTTCTTCGGTAATAATCTGTACCGTATAATCATCGATAATCGTTACTTCTTCTATTTTGTTAAAAACGGAATACTGCTGTAACGTATCATCGTTTGCCACTCGTTCTAATGAGAATTTCACGTCTTTTGCTGTAAGGTCGTCTCCGTTGTGGAACGTTACTCCTTCTTCCAATGTAAACTCCCAAGTCGTATCATTAACTTGTTCCCAATCTGTTGCAAGCTCTGGAACGATTTCACCAGCAGCATCTCTTTTTACAAGTTTACTATATATGTTTACGAGTACTGCTGAAGTTGTGATGACGTTGTTATTTTGTGGATCCAGTGTCGTAATATCTGCAGGATTGGCAAATGTAAGTGATTCATAACCATTGCCTGAGTCATTATGACTTGTTTCGCTTTCCTGATCGGGATCGGAAAAGCCACAAGCAGAAAGTAAAAGTGTGATAGCGATAGTCATACTGAGCCATTTCAGTTTTTTCATGAAGTAATTCCTCCTATAATTCGTAACAGCTGATTCATCCATCTTCCCTTAATCGCGGGTGGGAGGGAGGAACTGCAGCTAGTAGTGATTTCGTATAATCATGTTGCGGATTCTCAAAAATTTCGTCACGGGTGCCGGTTTCGACGATTTCCCCTTTATACATAATGGCAATCCGATCACTTATTAATCGGACAGCAGGTAAACCGTGCGCAATAAAAATATAAGCAATTCCGTATGTCTTCTGTAGCGAAGATAATAAATGTAAAATTTGCGCCTGTAGCGATACATCAAGAGCGGATACGGCTTCATCACAGACGATTAAATCTGGCTTTAACGCAATCGCCCTGGCAATACTGAGACGTTGTCGTTGTCCGCCACTGAATTGATGCGGATAACGATTAAGATGTTCTTTATCAAGTCCTACTTCTTGTAAAAGTTTTAAAGCTTGTTCATACCGTTCCCTTTTTGGCATTTTTTCATGAATAAAGAGGGGCTCGGTAACGATATCTTTCGCTTTCATCCGGGGATTTAGCGAACCGTATGGATCTTGGAAAATAATTTGGAGCTTTCTCTTTGCCGCATTGGTTAAACTTGTTATATTTTTTCCGTGAAAAAGGATTTCTCCTTCTGTCGGTTTTTCAAGCTGCATAATCATTTTAGCGATGGTTGATTTACCTGAGCCAGATTCACCGACAATTCCAAGCGTTTCCCCGCGCTCTACATGAAAATTCACCCCATCGACCGCTTTTAAGATGGGGCCATCTTTCTGATCGGAAAAATATTTTCTTAATCCCTTTACTTCGAGTAAATGTTCCTCAGCCTTCATCGTCAGCACCTGCCTTTTTACGTACAAAATGGGTGTCACTTATTTTTTGAAAGGGGCCATCCTCTAGTCTCTCAAGTTGTGCAGGATCATCCATAAGTGAATCAATCGTATCAGTATCCGTTTCAAGTGTAGGCATTGCTTTCAATAAGCGGATCGTATAAGGATGTTGCGGATTGTCAAACAGTTCAAAGACAGTTGCTTCTTCTACAATCTTCCCTTGGCGCATGACGAGAACCCGATCGGCAATATCGGCGACGACACTTAAATCATGGGTGATAAAAACAACCCCCATCTCATTTTTGCGGTTTAAGTTCTTGATTAATGATAAAATCTGTTTTTGAATAGTAACATCTAGGGCAGTTGTTGGTTCGTCCGCAATGAGAAGTTGCGGCTCATTAGCGATAGCAATCGCAATCATGACCCGCTGCCGCATTCCCCCGGATAATTGATGGGGGAATCGATTTGCAACAGCTTCTGCATTGTTTATTTCCACTTGGCGCAATAAATCAATGCTCTTTTCCTGAATTGCTTTTTTCGATATATCCGGATGATGGATTTTTAACGCTTCGGCAATTTGTGTCTTGATTCGGAGCATCGGGTTAAGAGATGACATTGGTTCTTGGAAAATCATCGTCATGTCTTTCCCGTTAATTTTGCGCCGTTCGTTTTTTGGTAAGGCGAGCAAGTTTCTTCCCTGAAAATGGATGGCACCACTTGCAACTTCGCCCTCGCTTTTAAGCAATCCCATTATGGCGAGGGATGTCATGCTTTTCCCACTGCCGCTTTCACCAACAATGGCGACGACTTCTCCTTGATTGACATGAAAAGATACGTCATTAACGACAGTTATTTTGTCCTTATCTCTTGCAGGAAACTGTATAACGAGATTGTTAACAGATAGGAGCGGTTCACTCATTTCCTTCCCCTCCTTGTTTTAATCTTGGGTCGAGCACATCGCGGAACCAATCACCGACGAAGGTAATTGCCAAAACGGTGATCGTAATCGCAAGTCCAGGAAATGTCGCAATCCACCAACTCGTAGCAATATAATTCCGGCCATCATTTAACATTCCGCCCCACGTAATATCGGGTGGCTGCACACCAAGGCCCAAAAAGCTCAAGGAAGACTCCGTTAAAATAGCAGATGCAATCCCGATTGTTGCCACAACAATAAACGATGACACGACATTTGGTAAAATATGCCGCCTAATCAGATACGTGTGAGGCGCTCCAAGCGTATATGCTAATTGGACAAATTCTCGCTGTTTCACACTTAATACTTCGCCACGGACGAGTCTCGTATATTGCGGCCAGCTTGTCAGTCCAATGACAACGATAAGCGTGATGAGTCCTGGTTCAAAAACGACGATGGCAACAAGAACGAGCAGTAATGTTGGAATAGCCAGAATCGCATCAACTACACGCATTAACACATGATCAACCCAAGTTCCGCCGAGGTATCCAGCTAAAAGACCAAGAAGAAGTCCAATAACTCCTGAAATGATTACAGAAAATAATCCTACGAGAAGGGATACACGGCCACCATAGATAAGCCTGCTTAATATATCTCTCCCAACATGGTCTGTACCAAGAAGATAAGTGGTCGATCCGCCATCTACCCAAAAGGGAGGGATGAGGCGCTTTGTTGCATCAATGGCAAACGGGTCATGCGGTACAATCCACGGAGCAAAAATTGCCAAAAGGACAATAATGGTAACGGTAATCGATCCAATGAGTCCTAGAGGTGAAGTAAAGTTGCGTATTTTTGTGAATGTCTTTGTTATTGGGCTGTTTTTACTCATTACACCTCACTCCAAACTACTTGTATTTAATCCGCGGATCGAGGATTCGATAAACGGCATCGGTTAATAAATTAGCCACAATCGTAATTAAGGCAATGATAAAGACAATCGCTTGAACTACCGCCATATCACCCGTTTCAATGGAAGAGAGTAATAATCTCCCTACACCAGGCCAGGAAAAGACAGTTTCCACAACAATAGCCCCGCCAATTAGTTGAGGAAATTGTAATCCAATAATAGTAACAGCAGGTATAAGCGAATTTAAAAATACATGACGTAAAATGACGATTATTTCTTTTTGCCCTTTACTACGGGCCGTCTGGACAAAATCTTGTTCAATTACTTCGAGTACACTACCGCGAATTAGTCGCGTAATTTCAGCTGCAAGTGCAACCCCAAGCGTCACCGCCGGCAAGACGAAATGAATCGGTGATTCCGCACCGGAAACTGGGAAAATCGGGATAATAACCGCAAAGAAGAGAATGAGCATAATCCCAATCCAATAATTCGGCATCGCCTTTCCAACGATCGAAACGCCGGAAATGAGAAAGTCAAGCACCGTATTTCGTTTTAATGCAGCAAAAATACCAAGGGGAATCGATATCACAATTGCAACACCTAAAGCCATCAGGGAGAGGGCGAGTGTTGCCGGAAGCCGTTCCACCACAAGGTCCAGTGCCGGCTCTTGGTATTGTAGCGACTGACCGAAATTCCCTGTTACTAAATCCTTTATGTAATTTACATACTGCACGTAAAAAGGTTCATTTAATCCAAGCGCTTCTTCTAGTACGGCACGGTCTTCCTGTGTTGCATTTTCCGGAAGCATGCTGACGACCGGATCACCCGCAACATAAACAAGTCCAAAGACAATCAACGTTAGAATAAATAGTGTCGGAACAATTTGCAGGAACGAACGTTTTATAAAAGCCAAGCAATCACCACCTCTAAATCGAATACTGCGTTAAAAAAATCCCATCAGTATATATTAATGATTAATTATAAAATACACTACTAAAATGCTTTCTGGAGTCCTTCATTTGTTGAGTATATAAATCAAATATATTTACTGGGGATTTAAAAGTCAAGAATTGGGATTCCAATTCGTGGACTTCATTGAAAAATGTTGAAAGTGGGACAGTTGCTGCCTATCTGTCCCATTAGTTCTAATCATTTTTTATTTCATGATTATTAACGAATGAAAACGAAATAAAAAGTGCGCGTTCTCGAGTTAGTTTAGAAGTAGGATGAACATATAATTAAAAGGAAGGTATGCTATCCAAGTGACGAATTTTTTCGAATGACGACGGGATATTTTCTGATGAATAGGATTTTATTGTTGCAATTCTGTTTTCAGGTGAGAGCTAGAGCGGATGGATTGCAATATTTTTATCTGCTTTAGGTTTTTTTATTCCCATAAGTTCCAGGCACCCGCATTCTCAAAATGGGACAAATGCTCTGACCCTCTGTCCCGAAATTCCTTCTTGCTCTTTACGTTAACGTCAATGTTACACTATAATTGTAAGAAAATTAAATTAAAGGTGATGGCTATGAAGACAGCAAAGACCTATTCGATTGCAGAGCTGGCTGAAGAGTTTGGTATAACGACTAGAGCAATTCGTTACTATGAAGAGCTCGGTCTATTAAAACCAGAAAGAACAGAAGCTGGACAGCGGATATTTTCTAGCAAAGAGAGAGGTAGGCTGAAGCTCATCTTCCGGGGAAAACGATATGGTTTCCAGTTAGATGAGATTCGGGAAATGATCCAGCTGTTTGACCTCGACCGGACAGGCAGAAAGCAACTCGAGCGGACAATCGAATATGGGAAGGGAAAGATCGAGGAGGTGACCGAACGGATAGAGGAATTACTGCGAATACGTTCAGAGATGGAGCAGTTGCTTGAGGAGTTTCAAACTAAATTAAATGAGTTGGAGCGTGAAAAAAATGAATATCCCTAACCTGTTAGCCGTTATGTCAAGGAAGTATCCGAATCATGAAGGAATTGTAACGCCCTCTGAAAGGGTCACTTACAGTGAATGGAATGAAGCTGTTAATCGGTTCGCTCATAGTCTCGAAGAATTGGGTGTTAAAAAAGGTGATAAAGTTGCCTTGCAAATGCCAAATACGAAAGAGTTTCTGATTGCTTATGTTGCCGTTCAGCGCATTGGAGCTCTCAGTGTTCCGATTAATGCAAGGTTGATTGGACAAGAAGTCATGTATATTTTAGACGACAGCGATGCTTCCGTATTTATCACACATGAGCTTATATTCGAGCAAGTCCGTCATTTACCGGAACAATCTCCAGAGATTGAATTCATCAAAACCGGATCTGCGGAAAGGGCTTGGCTTTCCTTGGAAGACCTGCTAGCGAGCGGTTCAACTACAGAAATCAAATGCAGTCTCACAGAAGATGATGATGCTTCCATCCTTTATACATCCGGAACAACCGGCAATCCGAAAGGTGTCCTTTTCACGTACCGCAGTATCCTTACGGTCGCAGTTACGATTTGTGTAGAAATGGAGTTAAAGCCAGAAAGCCGTATACTTCATATGATGCCACTTAGCCACTCTGCACCACTGCATCTATTCATGGTAGCAGGTCTTTATGTTGGAGCAACTCATGTTGTTGTACCAACCTTTACACCGGATTTGTTGCTTGGAACAGTTTCCCGAGAAAAAACGACCCATTTTTTCGGAGCACCGATTGCTTATCTAACAACCTGTAAACATCCAGAAATTGAAAACTATGACCTTTCCTCTATGAAATATTGGATCTATGGAGCTGCGCCGCTTTCCAAGGAAGAAGTCATACTTATAAAAAATCAATTTGCTACCGACCGATTAATCTGCGTGTATGGGTTAACAGAAGCTGGACCAAATGGGACGTTACTAGGCTTCGATGATCATGAGGAAAAGGCCGGAAGTATCGGAAATCGCGCGGCGCTTAATTGTGAAATCCGTCTGGTTGATGAAAATGGTAAAGACACGGTACCCGGTGAGGTTGGTGAAATTATCCTGCGTGGTGAAGGAAATATGAAAGGATACTATAAAAATGAGGAAGAAACGAAGGCTGTGCTGAAAGACGGCTGGCTCTATACTGGCGACATGGCGCGACAAGATAAGGATGGCTTCTATTGGATGATTGACAGGAAGAAAGACATTATCATCTCTGGTGGTGTAAATATTTATCCGAAAGAAATCGAAAATCTTCTTCTCACACACCCACTTATCTCGGATGTTGCCGTGATCGGTACTCCGAACCCGGACTGGGGTGAAACGGTGAAGGCTTATGTCGTGATTGATGGAAAAGTAGAAAATCTAAAAGAAGAATGCAAGAAATTTTTGCAAGGTAAAATTGCAGATTACAAGATTCCAAAACTCTATGAAGCATTAGAAGAGCTTCCGCGGAATGCGACCGGTAAGCTACAGAAACAGCAGTTAAGGAAGCAGGTTACAGAGTAAGAGCAAAGTTACAGCAAGACTTGTGGTAATAAGTCAAGAGAAAATCCATAAAAAATAAAGCTGATCATGGACTTTCAAAGGAAAAAAAGGCGCACTGAACTAAACCCACGCCGATATAGGAACGGTCGTTCGGGTTGATTAAAAGGATTCAAAAGCAGTTATTTGCTTTTGAGTTACACGCTCCTTTT